>NZ_JBSFVY010000023.1:0-174805 GCF_053592555.1 Streptomyces sp. NPDC002643 | reverse complement strand
ACCCCACCCCTCCTTTCGCCCCCCCCGCGGGGGTCTGGGGGCGCCAGCCCCCGGAAAACAGCGGGGTCGAAGGGGCGCAGCCCCTGGGGACGGGACGGGTAGGGGCGGCGGGGGCGATAACCCCTACGGCGCCACCACCTCGACGGCGGTCTCCCGCTGATGCGGAATCTCCAGCCCCCCGCCCCCGGACTGGATCGCGACCGTCCGCCGAGGCGCGGGAATGTTGATGCCCTCGGCCCGGTACCGCTTGTGCAGCCGCTTGATGAACTCGTGCTTGATCCGGTACTGGTCGCTGAACTCCCCGACCCCGAGGATCACCGTCATCCCGATCCGGGAGTCGCCGAACGTGTGGAACCGCACGGCGGGCTCATGGTCCGGCACGGCACCCTCGACGTCCTTCATGGTCTCCGCGACGACCTCGTTGGTCACCCGCTCCACATGCTCCAGATCGCTGTCGTAACCGACCCCCACCTGCACCAGCAGGGTCATGTCCTGCTCGGGCTGGTTGAAGTTGGTCATGTTCGTGCCGGCGAGCTGACCGTTGGGGATGATCACCAGGTTGTTGGAGAGCGACTTGATCGTCGTCTGACGCCAGTTGATGTCGACGACATAGCCCTCCTCACCGCTGCTCAGCCGGATGTAGTCACCCGGCTGGACCGTCTTCGAGGCCAGGATGTGGATGCCCGCGAACAGGTTGGCGAGCGTGTCCTGAAGCGCCAGGGCCACCGCGAGACCACCGACACCGAGGGCGGTGACCAGTGGGGCGATCGGAATGCCGAGGGTCTGAAGGATCACCAGACAGCCGATGGCGAGGACCGCGACCCGGGTGATGTTCACGAAGATCGTCACCGAGCCCGCGACCCCGGCCCGGGACTGGGTGACCGTACGCACCAGACCGGCGATCACTCTGGCCGAGGTGATCGTGGCGACGAGGATCAGCAGTACCGTCAGCGACTGGTTCACATGGTGCTGAACGGTTTTCGTCAGTGGCAGCGCCGCCGCGGCGGTCGCCGCGCCGCCGATGAACGCGCCCCACGGCACCAGTGAGCGCAGCGTGTCGACGATGACGTCGTCACCGCCCCAGCGCGTCTTCGTCGCGTGAGCGCCGAGCCAGCGCAGCAGCACCCGCAGGAGGAACGCGGCCACCAGCCCCGCGACCAGGATGATTCCGGCCACGAGGTAGTCGTCGAGGGTGAGGGCCCGGGTCATCGATCGCCTCCCGAAGGACGCGGAGAGCGACCGACGGGCCATATGTCGCAACCCATGGGCCGTATGTGATGTTTCGTCACCTTGCCACCTGCTCGAATCCGGAATGCACGATCACGCTTGCCCGGACGTGTGTACGACACCGGGCGGGATCGTTCATCCTGCCGTATCCGGCTGTCTGATCGGCACCGGACCTGCGGGGATCGGCCATTGACGGACCGTCGGCCGCGACCGAATGTCCGGAACGCGCCGTCTCGGGCGCGGGGTCCCGGGGCGAGGTCGCGACGCCTGGTGTCTCAGATCACCTTCAGCCGCACCAGCGCGCCCAGCGTCAACGCCCCCGGCAGCAGCGGCAGCCACAGCGTGATGATCCGGTACGCCAGCACCACCGCCGTCGCCACGGCGGGCGGGCCCCCGGCCGCCACCAGCGCCACGACCAACGCGGCCTCCACCGAACCCAGACCGCCCGGCGTCGGTATCACCGCGACCGCGACCGTGGCCGCCAGATACGCGAGGGCCATGTGCGTCACCGGGAGGTCGAGGCCCAACGCCAGCCCCACCATGACCAGTCCGGTCGCCTGGAGCGCCGGGAAAGCCAGTGAACCGCCCCAGAGCGCCAGGACGCGCGTCGGGCGCGTGTGCACGGAGCGGGCCTCGACCCACGCCGTGCGGAGGAACCCGAACACGGCCGTACGCAGCCGTCGTACGAGCAGGACCGCGACCAGGGCCACGCACAGGACGACGCCGGCGCCGACCAGCAGGGGAGCGGTCAGCCCGTCGGCCGTCGCGGAGCCCCCGGGGAGGAGGGTGCCCAGTCGCAGCGCGTGGGGGAAGGCGATCAACAGGGCGACCAGCAGACCGACCCTGGCGATCGACTCCGCGAGCAGATACAGCGCGAGGGCCGCCGACGAGCGGGCCAGGGACACCCCGCACACCGTCATGAAGCGGAGGTTCACCGCGCTCGCGCCCAGACCGGTGGGCAGCAGATGGTTGGCGGCGCCCGCCGCGAACTGTGTGGCCAGCAGCCGTGTCGCGGGCAGCCGTTCGACGAGCGCGCCCTGCCGGGTCACGGCCGCCGCGACCCAGGTCAGACAGGTCGCGCCGACCGCCGCAGCCAGCCAGGACCACTGCGCGGTGGCGAGATGGGCGAAGCCCTCGATCAGGACCGAGCGATGGCGCACGGCGACGATCGCCACCAGGACGAGCGGCAGCAGACACAGGATCTGCCGGATCGGGAGACGGCCCCACGGTGGCCGGCCCTCCCGGTCGACCACCCGACCAGGCTCTTGCTCATGCCGCTCCTGCTGGTCCGGCCCCTGCCGGTCCTGCTCCTGCTCCTGCTCCTGGGGGAGTCGTATCGCGCTCACACCCGGAGAGGTTTTCCGCGCCGGACCAACGGGGGGTTGCGCGCGAGGGGACGGGGGTTGTCCGACGGCCCGCGAATCGGTGGGCCGTGTTGACCTCAATGAAGCTTGAGGTTCTAGCGTCGCCCGCATGAGTATGGAGACCACCGCCTGGACCCAACTGCAGGGCATGATGAACGCCCAGCAGCACAGCCGCCCCTTCGCCCGGGCGACCCTACGCCGTATCGGCGCCTTTGCCCGTCCACATCGTGGCCGTATCGCATGGTTCATAGCCATCGGTGTGGTGACCGCGTTGCTCGCCGTCGCCACGCCAGTGCTCGCGGGGCGCGTCGTGGAGGTGATCGTGTCGAGCGGGGACGAGACACTCGTCGTCCGCCTTGCCGTGCTCATCGCCCTCATCGCGGTCGCCGAAGCGGCCCTCGGGCTGCTCGGCCGACGGCTGTCGGCGACGCTCGGCGAGGGACTCATCCTCGATCTGCGGACCGCCGTCTTCGATCATGTGCAGCGCATGCCGGTCGCGTTCTTCACACGTACTCGTACGGGAGCGCTCGTCAGTCGTCTCAACAACGACGTCATCGGCGCCCAACGGGCCTTCAGCAACACCCTCTCCGGAGTCGTCAGCAACCTGGTCACCCTGCTGCTCACCCTCGCCGTGATGCTCACCCTGTCCTGGCAGATCACCCTGCTCTCGCTGGTCCTGCTCCCCGTCTTCGTCGTCCCCGCCCGGCGGATGGGCGCCCGCATGGCCCGGCTCCAGCGGGAGGCGGCGCACCTCAACGCGGCCATGGGGACCCGGATGACCGAGCGGTTCTCGGCGCCCGGTGCCACCCTCGTCAAGCTCTTCGGGCGCCCCGACGACGAGTCCGCCGAGTTCGCCGAACGCGCCCGCCGCGTAAGGGACATCGGGGTGCGTACGGCGATGGCGCAGTCGACCTTCATCACCGCGCTCACCCTGGTCTCCGCCCTGGCGCTCGCCCTGGTGTACGGCCTCGGCGGATGGTTCGCGCTGCGCGGCACCCTGGAGACCGGCGCGATCGTGTCCCTGGCCCTGCTGCTCACGCGGCTGTACGCGCCGCTCACCGCGCTCGCCGGGGCGCGCGTCGAGATCATGAGCGCCCTGGTGAGCTTCGAGCGCGTCTTCGAGGTACTCGACCTGAAACCGCTGATCGAGGAGCGGCCGGACGCCCGCGACCTCCCCGACGGCCCCGTCTCCGTCGAGTTCGACGACGTCCGCTTCGGCTACCCGTCCGCCGACAAGGTCTCCCTCGCCTCCCTGGAGGAGGTCGCCGCCCTCGACACCCGTGGCGGCACCGAGGTCCTGCACGGCATCTCCTTCCGCGCCGAACCCGGCCAGACCATCGCCCTCGTGGGCTCCTCCGGCGCCGGCAAGTCCACCGTCGCCCAGCTCCTGCCCCGCCTCTACGACACCGACGCGGGCAGCGTCCGTATCGGCGGCGTCGATGTACGCGAGGTCACCGCCGCCTCGCTGCGCGGGGCCCTCGGCATGGTCACCCAGGACGGCCACCTCTTCCACGACACCGTCCGCGCCAACCTCCTCCTCGCCCGCCCCGACGCCACCGACGACGACCTCTGGGACGTCCTGCGCCGGGCCCGCCTCGACGACCTCGTACGATCCCTGCCCGATGGTCTGGACACCGTGGTCGGCGAACGCGGCTACCGACTGTCCGGCGGTGAACGCCAGCGCATGACCATCGCCCGGCTCCTGCTGGCCCGCCAGCGCGTCGTCATCCTCGACGAGGCCACCGCCCACCTCGACAACACCTCCGAGGCAGCCGTCCAGGAGGCCCTCGCCGAAGCCCTGGACGGCCGTACCGCCGTCGTCATCGCCCACCGGCTGTCGACGGTACGGGCCGCCGACCAGATCCTCGTCGTCGAGGCCGGACGCATCGTCGAACGCGGCACGCACGAGGAGCTGTTGGCGGTGGGCGGACGGTACGCGGAGCTGTATCGGACGCAGTTCGCGAAGACGGAGGCCGAGGCCCCGACCGTCGCGGCGTAGCGGCGAGACGTTGTACGCGGGTACGCACCGGGACCGTGTGGCTCCCCCCGGAGTCAGCCCTCGACGCCGGTCGAGGCGTGGGCGGCGCCGACCGGCTTGGACTCGGGGGAGCCGCGCTGGCGCAGATAGATCGAGAGGACCGCCATGGAGGCGATGGCGAGGAACTCCGACTGCCAGTTCTGCAGCGTACGGCTCCAGAAATCGGCCGACACGATGTACTCGGACCAGCTCATGGGCGCCTGGAGTTCCCTGAGCAACTGCTCGTTGTACGCGGCCACACCCGTGATCGACTGAGCGAGCCAGGACAGCGCGAACACCGCCCCCATGACCCAGCCGAGCGAACTGGCGTACAGCGCCAGACGGAACCCGCCGACCGAGGCCCAGCGCGGGGAGTCGGGGCCCGCGTGCCGTCCGACGCGCTGCTCCTCGTCGGACTCGACACCGATCCGGTGCGGCTCCTTGGACTCCGGGGAGCCGCGCTGCACCAGCCAGACGGTGAGGAAGACATAGAGGAAGAACTGCAGATACTCGGACTGCCAGTTCTCCATGACGTCGACGGCGAAGTCCGACGAGGTCACGTACTCGCCGAAACCGACCCGCTGCAGGCCGTCCGCCGTGAGTTGGTTGTTGAAGTCCGCCCGACCGGCGAACGCCTGGCCGATCACGGCGAGGGCGAACAGCGTCAGGAAGGTGAGCCCGAGGCCGTTGTCCCGCAGGAACCGCCTCGCGGACCGGCCCGGGGACCGGCCCGGGGATCGGCGTGCGCTCATCGGTGCAGCGCTCCCAACGTGATGCAGTAGGCCAGACCACCCACGATCACCAGCAGACACAGCACGAACACCGTACGCAACTCCCCTCAACCGCCCTTCAACACACACTGGTAGGGCTGTCCCGGGCGGGGTGCGCAGCCGGCGGCGACGACCTTCCAGCCCGTGGAGAACTGGGACAGGAACAGGGTGTCCGCCGCGAACACCACCCGGGCCTGCCGTCCGCTGACGTCGACTTGTTCGGCGCCGTCCGTGCCCGTGACACCGCCGGGCACGGCGGACGGGATCTCCTCCGTGAGGACCCCCTCCGCGCAGGCCGCCCCGGCCGACTGCTCGACCTCCTCGCGAACCCCCGGCGCCAGTACCGCGCACAGGGCCGCCCCGTCCCGGGCGCCGAGGGCCCGCTCGAACGTGAGAGCGGCGTCCTCGGCGGCGGTCCGCCGCCCCTCGACCGCCCCGCAGCCGGTCGTCAGCACAAGCGCCGCCGTCACCGCTCCCCACCACCATCGCCAGGGCATCGCAGGTCTCCCGTCCGCCGTCCACGCAGGTGTCGAGGGACCGTACCCCACCTCACCGCCCGCCCCGGGTGCCGCGCGACTGCCGGAAGCCGTCCGTCCCCCGGCCGGGGCAACGGCCCCGCGACCCGCCCGCCACCTCAGCCTTCGCGGTCCACCGGCAGCCGGTAGACCGCGAAGGCCCGCCGGATGACCGGCTGGGCGACATTGCGCACCCGGACCCCGCCGCTCGTCAGTCCGTGCTCGGTGCCGAGATGGGCATGGCCGTGGACGGCGAGATCGGCGCCGGACTCGTCCATCGCCTCGGCCAGCAGATAGCTGCCGAGGAACGGGTAGATCTCCAGCGGTTCACCGACGAGCGTGTCCGGTACGGGCGAGAAGTGCGTGAGCGCGACACGGACCGCGCAGCCGTCCTCGGCCAACTCGTCGAGAGCGCGCCGCAGTCCGTCCGCGAGGCCCCGGGTGTGCCGGACGAACGCCTTCATCTCGGGCTCGCCGAACTCACTGCCGCTGCGCCCCGCGAAGCCACCGCCGAACCCCTTCGTCCCGGCGACCCCGACCCGTACCCCGTCGACCTCGACGACGGTCCCCTCGCCCTCCAGTACGGTCACCCCGGCCTTCCGCAGCTCGGCCGTCACCTCCTCCGGGCGCTCGGCGTGGTGGTCGTGGTTCCCGAGTACGGCGACGACCGGCACCGGCAGCCCCGCCACCTCCTCGGCCACCACCCGCGCCTCCTCCGGAGTGCCGTGCCGGGTGAGGTCCCCGGCGAGCAGCAGCAGATCGGCGTGGTTCGGCAGGGTCTCGAACGCCGGCCGGAGCAACCCGCCGCTGTCCGGCCCCAGATGGATGTCCCCGACGGCCGCGACCCTGATCACGACAGCTCCTCGGGGCGGTCCGGCGCGCTGACGTCGGCCAGGGTGATGTCGGCCAGGACGGCCACGCCCGGCAGTTCCTCGGCCGCGATCCGCAGGATGGCCTCGCGATCGGCGGCGGTGGAGGCGGTGCCGGTGATGTGCACGCTGTCGCCGCGCGCCTCGATCCGCATGCTCAGCTCCGCCAGATCACCACGAGCGAGCCGCTCCTCCAGATGGGCGATACGGTACTCACCGGTCACCCCGAGATGGCCACCACCGGTATCCCGGCCCGCCTCGGCGTTCGCGCCCTGGCCCACCTCGGCGTCCTGACCCGCCCCGGTGTCCGAGCCGGCCTCGGCGTTCGTGTCCCGGTCGGCCTCGGCATCCGGGCCCACTCCGGTGCCGGGTCCCTGGCCGTGGTCAGGCCCCGGGCCGTTGCCAGGCCCCCGGCCGTCGTCAGGCCCCGGGCCATGGTCAGGCCCCGCTGTCTCCGCTGTCCCTGACGCCGTCATCGCCGGTCTCCTCCGGCTCGATCACATGGAGGCGCTCCAGCAGGTACAGGAACGCGGCCGGCATCGGTTCGCCGCCGCACTCGTTCCGTACCTGCCGCCAGTCGATCTTCTCCCGCAGGGTGCGGGCGATCGGCAGGATGGCGCCGAAGTCGCAGTAGTGCTCGGACAGGGCCAGGAGACGCCCGACGAGCAGATCCGTCGCGGCGAGCACGGGCATCCATACGGACTGGACCGACAACATCTCGGCCCGGTCCAGCAGCTCCTTGCTGACCGGTGCCCGGGTCGGCCGGAAGATCAGGTCGACCTCCTGGCCCTGGCTGCGGGTCTTGACCAGCCAGTCCTCCGGCGGCTCGGTCACCGTGAGCCCGCCCGCCTCCAGCGTGGCCGTGACGGCGTCGACGTCCTCGGGCAGCACACAGAAGTCCACGTCGTGCTGAAGGGTCGCCGGTCCGCCGTGGGCGTACACCGCCACGCCGCCCGCCAGGGCGAAGGGGTGCCCGGCGGCCTTGAGCAGGGACGCGACCTCTTTCGCCGCTTCGAGGATGGCCTGGGTCCGGTCCGGAGGGAGCCCGTCGTCGTCCGGGTCGGCGAGCACACCCGCCGCCCTGACACCGCCGTTCCGCGCTGTCAAGACACCTCTCCGGTCCTCGCGGAGGGTGCGCGCAGCCGCGGGAGCACGAACGGGAACTCCATGACTTCCACGATACGGCGGCCCCGACGGAAGGCGAGGCGGGCGAGCGGGCGGCCCGGGGCACCCGGATCACCGGCCCCCACGCGGCCGGCGGCTACGTCGGTGGGAGGTCGAGCAGGCTGATCAGGGTGCGCCGGAAGTCCCCGGTCCGAGGATCGTCCAGACCGCCGAGCGGGGCGAGCAGCCGGTCGAGCAGCACCTGTACGGCGTCGATCGCGGGCCGTACGGCCGTCCTCCCCTCCTTGGTGAGAGCCAGCCGTACGACCCGGGTGTCCTCGGTGTCCCGAGTGCGCCGCACGAACCCGGCCGACTCCAGCGAGCGGGCCAGCTTCGACACATACAGCGCCTCCAGGCCCGTGTGGTCGGCGAGCTCCCGCTGACTCGGCGGCCGACCCGAGCGCTCCATCCCGAACAGCGAGGCCAGCAGCACATATTGGGCGTGGGTCAGGTCCAGGGGCGCCAACTCCTGGTCCATCGCGGTGCGCCAGCGGTTGGACAGAAGCCAGACCAGATGGCCGGGGGTGGCGTTCGACAGATCACTCACGACAGGTACCGTACATGGCTACTAAATGGGTGGGGCGTCGGTCCGGTGGGACGCCGGATCGGCCGGGTCTCCGCGGTGTACGGGTCGGCCGTCGCAGGGGAGAGGCGACGGACTGAAGCGTGAACGTGCCGTTTGATTTCCGGACAGGCGGAGTGGCTGTGACCGAGTGACTAGGCGCTCTCGGCGGTGGCCTGGCGTTCCGCCGCCTCGACGATGTTCGTGATCAGCATGGCGCGGGTCATCGGCCCCACGCCGCCGATCGGGGGAGCGAGGGTGCCGGCCACCCGGTCGACGTCGGGGTGGACGTCGCCGAGGATGCCCTCCACGGTGCGGGTCAGCCCGACGGACAGCACGGTCGCGCCCGGTTTGATCCAGTCGGGCCGGACCAGGTGTGCCACACCGGCCGCGGCGACGACCACGTCCGCGGCACGGGTGTGCGCGGCGATGTCGCGGGTGGCCTCGTGGCACAGGGTGACGGTGGCGTGTTCCGTGCGCCGGGTGAGCATCAGTCCGAGCGGCCGGCCGACGGTCACACCGCAGCCGATCACACAGAACTGGGCGCCGGTGATGGGGACTTGGTGGCGGCGCAGGAGGTCGAGGATGCCCCGAGGGGTGCAGGGCAGCGGCGCCGGAATGCCCAGGACGAGCCGGCCGAGGTTGGTCGGATGGAGCCCGTCCGCGTCCTTGGCCGGGTCGACCAGCTCCAGCACGGCGTGCATGTCGAGGTGCGCGGGCAGGGGCAGTTGCACGATGAAGCCGGTGCACGTGGGGTCGGCGTTGAGGCGCAGGACGGCGGCCTCGATATCGGCCTGGGTGGCGTCGGCGGGCAGATCGACGCGCAGCGAGGCGATGCCGACCTCGGCGCAGTCCCGGTGCTTGCCGCCCACATACGAGCGGCTGGCCGGGTCGTCGCCGACGAGGATCGTGCCCAGCCCGGGGACGATGCCGCGTTCCCGCAGGGCGAGGACGCGGGCGGCGAGTTCACGCTTGATGTCCGCCGCGGCTGCGGAGCCGGACAGTACGGTCGCTGTGGTCACGGTGCACACGTTCCGTTTCTGCGGGATGTTGATGGCACGGCCCTCCGGGCTCTTGCACAACTGGTCCGAGAGGATCTGCATATAGGGCTTCAGCCGGTGTTTCCTCAGCACTCGACCACGTGGAGAGCGAGACCGCCACGCGCGGTCTCCTCGTACTTGTCCTGCATGTCCGCCCCGGTCATGTCGGCCCCGGTCTCCCGCATGCTCGATGCCGACGGTCCTTTCATCCGGTGCCTCCGCCGTACTCCGTGGCCGCGTCGACCAGCCACGCCGCCGTGTAGGGCGCGAAGGAGGAGCGGACGAGGAGCCATGCGCTGGAGGCCGCCTCGCCCCGGACGACCAGGGTGATCCCGGTCTGCGCGAGCAGGGTGGTGTAGCAGGCGCCGACGGGGGCCACGCGCGGGTCGAGGTCGAGGGCGCAGCCCTGGGCCAGGATCTCGCGGGTGAGGTGCCCCCGCAGGGACAGCACCGTGCGCTGCGCGGAGACATCGGTGACGGTGGCGAACTCCTCACCGATCGCGGACCTCAGCTGCTCGACCAGCGTGTCCCCGGTGTCCGCGGGCGCGACCAGCAGCCATTCGTCGGGCCCCAGCCACAGGGCCTTCACCTCACCGGACAGCTCCGCGCGCGAGGCGGACGGCAGCCGCACACCCAGCACCGACTCGACCGCCTTCGCCGCCGGGCTGTCCGGGGTCACCCGCAGGTTGAGCTGGGTGAGGTACGGCAGCTCCCGGACCTGGAAGCCGGCGGGCAGCCGCCCGAAGGCCTCCTGCCAGGCGCCGAGCGGGCTGAAACGGGAGGGTGGAGCGTCGGCGGAGCCGGGGAAGCCGGGGAAGCCGGGGAAGCCGGCGGAGCCCGGAGCGTCGGGGGTGCCGGGGGTGTTGGGGGCGTCAACCGTCACGGCGGCTTCCCTCCTTGTCGAAGACCACGGGGTCGGTCACGAGCACGGGCACGGTGCGGCCCTCCAACGGGATGTAGAGGGTCTCGCCGATGCGCCCGGTGCCCCCGCGCAGCAGGGCGAGGGCGAAGGTGCGCCGCAGGGCGTCGCTGCGGTAGCTGGAGGTCACGTGCCCGAGCATCGGAACCGGCGGCGCGGGCACCGTCTCGGTCGCGATGATCTGGGCGCCCTCCGGCAGCAGGGTGGACTCGTCCACCGGCAGCAGGCCCACCAGTTGCTTGCGGTCGGTGCGCTGGTTCTCGGCCCGGCTGAAGGACCGCTTGCCGACGAAGTCGTCCTTCTTCTTGGACACCACCCAGGACATACCGAGGTCCTGCGGGGTGACCGTGCCGTCGGTGTCCTGCCCGATGATCGGGTACGCCTTCTCCGCGCGCAGCACATGCATGGTCTCCGTGCCGTACGGGGTGATGCCGAACGGACCGCCCGCCGCGTACACGGCCTCCCACACCGAACGGGCGTACCAGGCGGGCACGTTGATCTCGTAGGCGAGTTCACCGGAGAAGCTGATCCGCGCCACCCGGGCGGGGACGCCCGCCACGACGGTGTCCTGCCAGGTCATGAAGCCGAAGGCGGCATTGCTCACGTCGAGCGCGGGCGCGACCAGGGCCAGCACGTCCCGCGAGCGGGGGCCGACCAGCGGGATCGTCGCCCAGTGCTCGGTGACGGACGTGAGGTGGACCCGCAGCTCGGGCCACTCCGTCTGGAGCCATTCCTCCATCCAGTCCAGCACCTTGGCGGCGTTGCCGGTGGTCGTCGTGACCAGGAACTCCTCGTCGGCGATGCGCAGCACCGTGCCGTCGTCGAGCGCCATGCCGTCGGCGCCGCATATCACGCCGTAACGGACCCGGCCGACCTTCAGGGTGCTCATCAGGTTGGTGTAGAGCCGGTCCAGCAGGACGCCGGAGTCGGGGCCCTGGACGCTGATCTTGCCGAGGGTGGAGCCGTCCATCATGGCGACGCCCTCACGGGCGGCCCGGCACTCCCGCAGTACGGCCTCGTCCATCGTCTCGCCGGCGACGGGGTAGTACCACGGCCGCTTCCACTGGCCCACGTTCTCGAAGAGGGCACCCCGCGAGACGTGCCACGGATGAAGGGCGGTGACCCGGACCGGGTCGAACAGCTCACCGCGGTTGCGACCCGCGAACGCGGCGAACGCCACGGGCAGCGCGGGTGGCCGGAGCTTGGGGGTTCCCAGCCCGGCGATGTCCACGCCCACCGCCTCGGCGATGATCCCGGAGGTGAGGACGCCCGAGGTGCGGCCCTGGTCGTGGGCGGTGCCGATGGTGGTGTACCGCTTGACGTGCTCCACCGAGGTCAGACCCGCCCCGGTGGCCCTCAGCACGTCCGCGACGGTCCCGTCACGCTGGAGGTCGACGAACTGGACATCGCCGTCGCCGGGGATGCGCCAGAGCACCGAGCCCGGTACACCGGCGGGCTCGGCGGCGACGGTCGGCAGCGGGATCGGCTGTGCGGACCTGCCGAGCGCCGACAGCGCCTGTACGGCAGCCTCGTTGCCGTCCGCCAGAACCCCGGCCGTCCCGAGAACCCCGCTCGCGGCACCCGCCGTACGCACCGCGTCCAGCGCCGCGACGGGCACGAAGGAGCCCAGGCCGGTGTCGTAGCGCAACGCGCCACGAGCCTGGCTGAACAGCGCCACCGCCGGGTTCCAGCCGCCCGACACCAGCAGCAGGTCGCAGCCGATCTCCTCGGAGCCGACCCGGACGCCGGTGATCCGCTCGGCGCCGGTCGTTCCGGTCACCACCTGCCCGGCCCGCACCTCGATACCGCGCGCGGCACACGCCTCACGCCAGTGCGCGGGCACGTTCTGGCGTACGTCGATCACCGCGCCGACGCGGGTACCGGCGTCGGCGAGTTCGATGGCCGCGCGGTAGGCGCTGTCGTTCGTGGTGAACACGGCGATCTCGCGGCCCGGAAGCACACCAAAGCGGTTGAGGTACGTACGGGCGGAGCCCGCCAGCATGACGCCGGGACGGTCGTTGTCGTCGAACGCGATGGGCCGCTCGTAGGCGCCGGTGGCGAACACGACCTGCTTGGCCCGGATGCGCCAGACGCGCTGACGGGAGACATGGGCGGGCGCGTCCGCGCCGAGGTGGTCGGTGCGCTTCTCCAGGGCGAGGACGAGACCGTCGTCGTAGTAGCCGATGGCGGTGGTGCGCTGGAGCAGACGGACATCGGCCGCCGCTGAGAGTTCGTCCCTGACGGCGGTGACCCAGGCGGCGGCGGGCGTGCCGTCCAGGAGTTCACGGGAGCCCGGCAACGAGCCCCCGGCGGACGGCAGTTCGTCGACCACCACGACCCGGACACCGGCCCGTGCGGCGGTCAGGGCGGCGGACAGACCGGCCGGCCCGGCGCCGACGACCAGCACGTCGCAGTGGGCGTGCATCGTGTCGTACCGGGCGGGGTCGGGCTCGGTGCTCAGTCGGCCCTGTCCGCGCAGGCCCCGGGCGACGAGGCCGTCGTACAGCTCCACGGTCGTGGCGGTGAGCATGGGCTCGGGGAAGGGGGCCTCGATCTGCACCAGGGCGTTGGGCTCCTCGACGCCCGCGGTCATGATGCCGCGCGGACGCCCGTACTTGATGCTCGTGGCCACGTGGTGGACCCCGTTGGCCAGCAGAGCCGAGGCCAGGGTGTCGCCCGGGTGGCCGGTGTACTCGGAGCCGTCAAAGGTGAACGACAGTGTCCTGGCACGGTCCACGGAGCCGAGGCCGTCGACACGGAACGGGTTGCTCATGCGCCGGCCTCCTGACCGTCGTCGCCCGGGCGGGAGGTCGCCAGGAACTGGTGGGTGGCGGTGTCGCGCACGGCGTTGAACCAGCGACGGCATCCGGCCGCGTGCATCCACCGCTCCGCGAACGGGCCCTTGGGGTTGTCGCGGAAGAAGACGTAGTGGGCCCACTGCTCGTCGTCGAGTTCGGCGGGCTTCGCGGGGTACGGGACATGTGCCTGTCCGCCGTAGTGGAACTCGGCTTCCTCGCGCTCGCCGCACCAGGGGCAGGTGATGAGTTGCATCGGGGGTCTCCTCGGACGCGTCAGTGTGCGACGGCGGCCGCGCCGTGCTCGTCGACCAGTGCGCCGGTGACGAACCTGGACAGGGTGAAGGGCGCGTTGTACGGGTGGGGCTCGCCCGTGGCGATGGTGTGGGCGTAGCACCAGCCGACACCGGGCGTGGCCTTGAAACCACCCGTTCCCCAGCCGCAGTTGAGGTAGAGGTTCTCGACCGGGGTGAGCCCGACGATGGGGGAGGCGTCCGGGGTGGTGTCGACGATGCCGGCCCAGGTGCGCAGCATGTGGGCGCGGGCGAACACCGGGAACAGCTCCAGGGCGGCGGCCATCTGGCGCTCGATGATGTGGAACGCGCCGCGCTGGCCGTAGCCGTTGTAGCTGTCGATGCCCGCGCCCATGACCAGCTCGCCCTTGTGCGCCTGGGAGACGTACACATGGACGGCGTTGGACATCACGACCGTCGGGTGCACCGGCTCAAGCAGTTCGGAGACCAGCGCCTGCAACGGGTGGCTCTGCAACGGCAGTCGCAGACCCACCATGGCGGCCAGCACGGAGGAGTGCCCCGCCCCCGCGAGCGCCACCTTCCCGGCGGCGATACGGCCACGGGTCGTCCGTACGCCCGTCACCCGGCCGTCCGTCACATCGATCCCCGTCACCTCGCAGTTCTGGATCAGATCGATGCCGTACGCGTCTGCCCGCCGCGCGTAGCCCCAGGCGACGTAGTCGTGCTTGGCGATGCCGGCGCGCGGCTGGTACGTGGCGCCGAGCACCGGATAGCGCACGTCGGGGGAGACGTTGACGATGGGGCAGACCTCGGCGACCTCGTCCGGCTCCAGCCACTCGGCGTCGATGCCGTTGAGCTGGTTGGCGTGGACGCGGCGCTTGCTGTCGCGGATGTCCTGGAGGGTGTGCGCGAGGTTCAGGACGCCGCGCTGGCTGAACAGGATGGGGTAGTCGAGGTCCTCTTCGAGGGTCTCCCACAGCTTCAGGGAGTGCTCGTAGATGTTCGCGCTCTCGTCCCACAGGTAGTTGGAGCGGATGATCGTGGTGTTGCGGGCCATGTTCCCGCCCGCGAGCCAGCCCTTCTCCAGGACGGCGATGTTGGTGATGCCGTGGTTCTTGGCCAGGTAGTAGGCGGTGGCCAGGCCGTGCCCGCCGCCACCGACGATCACCACGTCGTACGACGGCTCGGGGTCGGGGTTGCGCCAGAGGAAGTCCGGGTGGTCCGGGAGCGCCGTGCCGGTCATGCCGAGGCTCCGTTCAGCTGGGAGTACAGGGGGAACGCGGCGGCGAGCTTCGCGACCCGGCCGCGCAGCGACTCGGCCTGGTCGGCGGAGAGCTGCTCGGGCTTCAGCGTTTGGGCGATGATGTCGGCGACCTCGCGGAACTCGACGTCGCCGAAGCCGCGGGTGGCCAGGGCGGGGGTGCCGATGCGCAGCCCGGACGACACCATCGGCGGGCGCGGGTCGAACGGCACGGCATTGCGGTTGACGGTGATGCCGACCGAGTGCAGCCGGTCCTCGGCCTGTCGGCCGTCGAGGGCGCTGCCCCGCAGGTCCACCAGGACGAGGTGGACCTCCGTGCCCCCGGTGAGCACCGTGATGCCCGCCTCGGCGACGTCGTCGGCGAGCAGCCGCCCGGCGAGGATCTTCGCGCCCTTCAGCGTGCGCCGCTGCCGCTCGCGGAACTCCTCGCTCGCGGCCATCTTGAAGGCGACCGCCTTCGCGGCGATCACATGCTCCAGCGGACCGCCCTGCTGACCGGGGAACACCGCCGAGTTGATCTTCTTGGCCAGCTCGGCCCTGCTGAGGATCACCCCGCCTCGGGGACCGCCGAGGGTCTTGTGCGTGGTGGTCGTGACGACGTCGGCGTACGGCACCGGGCTCGGGTGGAGCCCGGCGGCCACGAGACCGGCGAAGTGCGCCATGTCCACCATCAGATAGGCGCCCACGCTGTCGGCGATCCGGCGGAAGGCGGCGAAGTCCAGCTGCCGGGGGTAGGCCGACCAGCCCGCCACGATCAGCTTGGGCCGGTGGGCGAGGGCGAGCTGTTCGACCTCGTCCATGTCGACGCGCAGGTCGGACTCGCGCACGTGGTACGGGACGACGTTGTAGAGCTTGCCGGAGTAGTTCAGCCGCATGCCATGGGTGAGGTGCCCGCCGTGCGCCAGGTCCAGGCCGAGGACCGTGTCACCGGGCTGGAGCAGGGCGAACATCGCGGCCGCGTTCGCCTGGGCACCGGAGTGGGGCTGGACGTTGGCCGCCTCGGCGCCGAACAGGGCGGTGATCCGGTCGATCGCCAACTGCTCGACCGTGTCGATGTGTTCGCAGCCGCCGTAGTAGCGCCTTCCGGGGTAGCCCTCGGCGTACTTGTTGGTCAGGACCGAGCCCTGGGCCTGCATCACCGCCGGCGGCGCGAAGTTCTCGCTCGCGATCATCTCCAGCGTCGACTGCTGGCGCGCGAGTTCCGCGTCGACCGCGGCGGCGACCTCCGGGTCGAACAGGGTCAGCGGCTGGGAGAGGCTCATGCGGTCCCCTTGGCGGACTAGAAGAATACGACTGGTATATCAGTTGTAGATGCACCTTGGGCGGGCCGTCAAGAGTCTCCCGCGCGGGCTTCCGGGGGCCGATGATCGGCCGGCCTGACGCCGAAGACGGGCGCACAGCCTCGCACCGCAGCTGGTATATCAATTGTTGCGCTACCGTACGTGGTGTTGGAGTCCCGGCACGGAGGGGTGTGCGCGCAATGCCGATCGCTGTGGCGGAGGAGCGGCTCTCCCTGGCCGAACGGGCCTATCAGGTGCTGTGCGACCGTTTGGTGACCCTGCGGATCGCGCCCGGTACACCCATCAACGACGAGCAGGTGGCGGCAGACCTGGGCATGGGGCGCACCCCGGTACGCGAAGCGCTCAAGCGTCTGGAAGCCGACCGGCTCGTGGTGGCCTTCCCCCGGCGCGGCACCTTCGCCTCCGAAGTGCAGATCACCGACCTGGGCCACCTCACCGAGGTACGCCTGCAACTGGAGCCCCTGGCGGCCGACTGCGCCGCGCGCAGGGCGAGCGCGCAGGACCGGGCCGTACTGACCGAACTGCTGGCGGAACTGGACGCGGCGGCCGGGGGAGAGGTCGGGGAGCTGATCGCGCTGGACCTCCGGCTGCACCGGGCGCTGTACACCGCCACGGCGAACCCGTACCTCCGTGACACGCTCGTACGCTACGACAACCTGGCCACGCGCATCTGGTGTCTGTTCCTGGACCGTCTGCCGGGGTTGGCCGGCCATGTGGGCGAGCACGGTCCGCTCGTGCGCGCCGTGCTGGCCGGAGACGGGGAGCACGCCGCGCACCTGGCCGCCGAACACGTGTCCGGCTTCGAGTCCACGATCCGCTCCCTGCTCTGACACCTGGCTTCGGCAGGGGCTGACGTCAGCGGACGAGCACCGAGTGCCCCACCAGCCAGGCCTACCAGCCAGGTCTAGACGCCTTTGAAGGGGTCTCCGACCACCGAGGCGACGTACGCGAAGGCCAAGGGCTCGAAGAGTTCCCGGAGTTCGTGGGCGAGTTCCTGGGCGCTCTCGCCGGGCCAGCCGCTCGGGAGGAGCTCTGCCGGAAGGCCCGGGTCCAGGTAGGGGAAGCGCATCCACTGCTCAAGGGCCAGGGTGTGGAGGGCGAAGGCGTCGCCGGGTTCGGCGACGCCGGCGGACTCCCTGACGGAGGTCAGCACCGGGGACCATGAGCGCACGTACTTGTCGTAGGAGGCGGCGAGTTCTTCGAGGTTCCAGGCGCGTCGGACGAGCGCGGCGGTGTCGCCGAGTCCCTCGTGGTGCGCGGTGAAGGCGTCGACGTACCGTTCCAGGCCGAGCCGGCGCACCCACTTCACGGCCGTGGGAAGGACGCGCGCCGGAGCGATCCACAGCCCGCTGTCGAGCTGGCCCATGCCGAGCCAGATAAGTCGTTTGCGCAGGGTGTACCGCTTCTCCCGCTCCGCTTCGGGGACCGAGAAGGAGACGACGGCCCAGCCGTCCTCCAGGCGGGCCGGTTTCAGCGGGGCGTAGACGACCTCGTCGCCCTCCTCGAAGATCAGCTGAGCTTTGGCGGTGGCGGCATAGCCGCGGACCGTGCCGCGCCGCTGCGGTACGAGCAGGTCGCGGCGCGTCATCCGGGTCACGGCCGATCGGGTCGCCTGGGCCGGTACGCCCAGCCGTTCCAGGAGCGTGATCAGGTCGGCCACCGAGGACCAGCCCCGCAGCAGCCGTGAGTAGCGCCCGTGGACGGCAAGGATCAGCAGTTGTGTGCTGTTCTTCGCGTCGTCCTGCGGCAGATCCACACGCGGCTTCATCCCTCGCCTCTCGTCCTGGCGGCCTTCGCGTCCCCCATTTTTCCTCCGGGACACCGCACTCCCCTCCGCGAGCCCCCTCCGCGCACCCCTCCACGATTCTATGTCGGGTCTGTTCCGGCCTAGCGAGATGCGACATACTCGGCCCCTGCGTCACAGCGCCCGACATCCGATCGAGGAGGCAACCGCGTATGAAGCGCGAGCTCTACGGCACCGACCACGAGGACTTCCGGGTCATGGCCCGGGCCTTCGTCGCCAGGGAGGTCACCCCGCACCTCGCCTCCTGGGAGGCCGCGGGCCAGGTCGATCGCACGCTCTTCCGGGCCGCGGGCGCCGCCGGACTGCTGGGGCTCGGAGTCGAAGAGGAGTACGGCGGCAGCGGCGTGGACGACTTCCGCTACCACGCGGTCCTCAACGAGGAGCTGTGCCGAGCCGGCGCCACCTCCGTCGTCATGAACATCAACGGCTTCATCGACCTGATCGCCCCCTACTTCCGCGAACTCGCCACCCCCGAGCAGAAGTCCCGCTGGCTGCCGGGGCTCGCCGACGGCAGCCTGGTCGCGGCCATCGCCATGACCGAGCCCGCGGCGGGCAGCGATCTGCGCGGGATACGTACGCGTGCCGACCGGACGGCGGACGGCTACGTGCTGAACGGCACGAAGACCTTCATCAGCAACGGAATCCTCGCCGACCTGGTGATCGTGGTCGCCCGCACCACCGTCACCCCCGACGACGGACAGGAGGGGCTCAGCCTCTTCGTGGTGGAGCACGGCATGCCCGGCTTCGAGCGCGGCCGCAAGCTCGACAAACTCGGCCTGTCCGCCCAGGACACCGCCGAACTGTCCTTCACCGATGTCCCCGTACCGGCCGCGAACCTGCTCGGCGAGGAAGGGCAGGGCATGACATACCTGAAGCGGAACCTGTCGCAGGAGCGCGTCAGCGTCACCGTGACCGCCGCCGCGACCATGCGGCGCGTCCTGGACGAGACCATCGCCCACACCCGGGACCGGATCGTCTTCGGACGCCCGCTGTCCGAACTCCAGGCGACCCGCTTCACCCTGGCCGAACTGGCGACCGAGACGGAGATCGCCCAGACCTTCACGGACCGCTGTGTCGCCGAACTGGCCGCCGGCCGTCTGACCGCCACCGAGGCGGCGATGGCCAAGTGGTGGGTCACCGAACGCCAGCAGCAACTCGTCTCACGCTGCCTCCAACTCCACGGCGGCTACGGCTATATGACGGAGTATCCGATCGCCAGGGACTTCGTCGACACCCGCGCCGCCACCCTGTTCGCCGGCACCACCGAGATCATGAAGGAGATCATCGGCAGGTCATCAGGAACCAGGGCCCGCCCGCCGGCGACCGTACGAGATCGCTGCTCATGGCGATCTCGATCTCCGGCTCGGGGTCGGTGGACATCGCGTGGTGGTCGTTCGACACCACGTCCAGCTCCGGCGCCCAGCGCCAGTAGTCCTGGGCGTCGGTGATCGCCATGAAGTTGGTGGTGACCGGGATCGACGGGGTCGCCGCGCGCAGCACGTCCCGTTCCGCCCGGTACAGCGACAGCGACTCGTCCGAGCAGAAGCGGTGCCAGTCGAGGAGCTGGGTGGGGTTCGGGCCCGCGCCGGTCGCACGCGGGGGCAGGATCTCCTCCCAGTCGGAGTAGCGCTGGCTCCAGAAGGCGGTGCCCCAGGCGTGGTCGAGCGCTACCAGGTCGTCGCCGTACCGCGTCCGCAGCCAGTGGCGGAACGCCGCCGCGCTCTCGTCGCAGTAGCAGGCGTTGTTGTGGCAGCCGTACTCGTTGTGGACGTGCCACATCGCCACCGCCGGGTGGTCCTGGTAGCGCCGCGCCAGTTCCTCCGTGATGCGCAGGGCCGCCTCGCGGTAGCGGGGCTCGACGGGCAGAACGTCTGGCGGCTGCCGTACGACATGCGCCGGCCGTCCTTGTCGACCGGCAGCGCCTCCGGGTGCTCGCGGAAGAACCAGACCGGGGGTGCGGCGGTCGGCGTCGCCAGGTCGGCGGCGATGCCGTGGTCGTGGAGGAGACCCAGGACCCGGTCCAGCAGGGAGAAGTCGTACGCGCCCCGCGACGGTTCCAGCAGGGCCCAGGAGAAGATGCCGACGCTGACGATATTCACGTCGGCCTCGCGCATCAGGCGCATGTCCTCGGCCCAGACCTCCTCGGGCCACTGTTCGGGGTTGTAGTCGGCGCCGTAGGCGATGCCGGGGACGGAGAGGGAAGGGTTCTGGTCATTTGAGTCCCGAGGTTGCGGTGCTGGTGACGAAGCCGCGCTGGAGGATCAGGAAGAGCGCGAGCACGGGCACGATGTACATCACCGAGCCCGCCGCGACGAGGTGGTAGAGCCCGGTGCCGTGTTCGTTGACATAGCCGGTGGCGATCTTGACGGAGAGCGTGGTGCGGTCGTCGTCCAGGAGCAGGGCGGGCGCGATGTAGTCGCCCCAGCTCCAGCTGAAGGAGAGGATCAGGCTGGTGGCGATGACGGGCCAGGACTGGGGCAGAAAGATCCGCCAGAAGATACGGACCTGGCCGCAGCCGTCGATGATCGCGGCCTCCTCCAGTTCCTTGGGCATGTTGGTGAAGAACTGCCGGAAGAGGAAGATCAGATACGGGGCGCCGGCCAGCCCCCACAGCACCCACGGGATGTAGGTGTTGACGAGGTCGGCCCTGGCGAACAGCAGATACGTCGGGATGAGGGTGATGATCTGCGGGGTCATCATCGTCGACAGCACGAGGCCGAAGACGAGCCGCTTGCCGGGCGCTTCGAGGCGGGCGAAGCCGTAGCCGGCCCAGGCCGAGGCCAGGGTGATCAGGCCCGCGTAGAGGGAGGCGATCACCAGGGAGTTGCGGGCGTAGCCGAGATAGTCGAAGAGGGTCAGGGCCTGCGAGAAGTTGCTGAAGGACGGGTCGTGCGGCCACCAGTGGATGGGGACGGCGCGCAGTTCTGACTGCGCCTTGAACGCGGTGATCAGCAGCCATCCGAAGGGGCTCAGGAACAGCACGACGGCCGCGATCAGCAGCATGTAGACGACTTTGCGTCGGGCGATGACCATCACTTGCCCCCGATCGTCCGGGACTTGGACTGGCCCTGCTCGGGGTCGACCGAGTAGAAGACCACGCCCCTGCTCAGCCGGAAGACGAGCAGGGTGACGAGCATGATGATCGCGAAGAGCACCCACAGCATGGCCGAGGCATAGCCGTAGCGGCCGTTCGCGAAGTACTGGGAGAAGACGTCGATCATGATCAGGTAGTTGCTCTCGGGTACGGCTCCCACGCCCTTGGGGCTGGGGTCGAGCGAGATGAGCAGCGGGACGAAGGTCTGCAGCGTGGCGATGAGCTGGGTGACCACCTGGAAGAACAGCACGGGGGAGAGGAGGGGCAGCACGATCCGGGTGAAGGACTGCCACTGGCTCGCCCCGTCCACCCGTGCCGCGTCGAGGAGTTCCCGGGGGACGTCCTGGAGCCCCGCCAGCGAGATGATCATGACGTGTCCGCAGCCCCACACGGTCAGCATGATCAGCACATAGTGGGCGTTGGGGTCCGCGAGCCAGGCGATGCCGTTGACCCCGAAGAGGTCCAGCACGCCGTTGGCCGATCCCGAGTCACGGTCGAAGATCAGCTTGAAGGTGAGGGCGGCACCGACCGGCGGGACGACCGGCCGGCAGATGGATCAAGGTGCGGAACAGCCCCCTGCCGTGGATCTGCTGGTTCTTCATCCCCTCGCTCTCCACGGTCGACCCGGACCACGACGGCATGGCCGAGCGCGCGGTCGACCTGCTGATCAGGCGCATCGAGCAGACCGACCCGGCGACCGAGCACGAGGAGTCCGTCGGAGACTTCTCGCTGGTGATCCGCGAGTCGACGGGCGGCTGAGCCCACCGCGAGTCGCGGGCCCGCCTTCATCCACGCACCAGGGAGTCCTCCGTGCACCTCATGGCCAACGCCCCGCTCTTCCGTGACCCGGTGTACGACGGCGCCGCCGACCCGGTCGCCGTCTTCAACCGGCAGGCGGGCGAATGGTGGCTGGTCTACACCAACCGCCGCACCACCGCCCCCTGCCCCGGCGTCGCGTGGGTGCACGGCACCGACCTCGGCGTGGCGGCCTCCGCTGACGGCGGCCGCACCTGGACCTACCGGGGAACCCTCACCGGCCTGGACACCGAGGCGGGCAGAAACACCTTCTGGGCACCGGAGATCATCTGGCATGACGGACTCCACCACATGTACGTCAGCTACCTCCGCGGCGTACCGCACTCCTGGTCCGGCCCCGCCCGTATCCGCCACTACACCAGCCCCGACCTGTCGTCCTGGACCCACCACGGCGAACTGGACCTCGGCTCCGACCGGGTCATCGACGCGTGCGTGTACCCGCTGCCGCGCGGAGGCTGGCGGATGTGGTTCAAGGACGAAACCCGGGGCTCCCACACCTACGCCGCCGACAGCCCCGACCTGTACCACTGGCGGCCGATCGGACTGGCGGTCGGCCGCCGCCCGCACGAGGGCCCCAACGTCTTCGAACTCGGCGGCCACTACTGGATGCTCGTCGACGAATGGCGCGGCCAGGGCGTGCTCCGCTCCGACGACCTGACCACCTGGGAACACCGGGGACTCATCCTCGACCGGCCGGGCAGCCGCCCCGACGACGGCACCATCGGCCTCCACGCCGACGTGGTGGTGCAGGGGGACAAGGCGTACATCTTCTACTTCACCCACCCGGGCCGCACCAATGGCCCGGCCGAGGACGAGGACACCGCCGCCACCCGCCGTTCCTCACTCCAGGTCACCACCGCCCGGGTCGTCGACGGCGACCTGCACTGCGACCGCGACGAGCCCGTACGGATCGCCCTGGCTCCCACACCCGACTGACGCACCGGGCCTGGCCCGGGAAGGGCCGGCCGCGCGTTGCGGCGACGCATGTGGCCGAGCCCTGCTGTGTGGCGAGCGTCACGAGAGTCTTCGGGAGCCGTTGCGTACGCTGATCACGGCCGTTCGAGAGAGGCACCCCGGGGCGCGAGGACGACCCCGAGTGCCCCTCCCGACGTCTGATACACCAACAGAACAGCCCTTGACCTGCAAGAACGCAGGCAGGGAGCCTAGTTGTGGGAGTCCCGATGTTCCGTACCATGTTCAAGTCCAAGATCTAACGCTTGGTCATTCCCGCAGGTCAGAGGCATGATTGCCGGGCTGAGGTCAGCAAACAGTCAGCATCGGACGTGGCTGCGTCCTGGCGTTGCTGACCTCTGGGCCGGGGAGTGACCCGGCCAGGGTCGCCCCTAGCTCCATCCCGGAAGGTTTGATTCGTGCCCCGACAGCTCGCCCGCGGCATGGGGTCCTTCTTCAAGGACTGCGACTGTGCCAAGCCGACCCGTTGCCCGCACCCGTACACGATTCGGTTCAGGGACGCCCTGGGCACGCAGCGCGAGGAGGGCGGCTACACCACACAGGACGACGCGATCGAACGCCTTACGCAGCTCTACGCGGAGAAGAAGCGGACGGCACCATCCGTTGCCGAGGCTCGCCGAGAACTCGGTCAGCAGACGGTCGAGGAATACGCGAAGCAGTGGCGGCCCCGGCAGCGCAAGATGACTGAGTATTCCACCGGCGAGCACGTTGACAGCTCGATCAATGTGCACATCGTTCCCCGGCTCGGATCGCGGAAGCTGAACTCTGTCACGCCGATCGTGGTCGAGTGCTTTTTGGACGAACTGGAGAGCGACGGGGTTGGTCGCGGAAACCAGGTGAACATATTCCGCACCCTGAAGGCGATCCTGAGAGACGCCTATGGCAAGGGAGCCATGGCGGATGACCCTGTGAAGGGAATCCAAGAACCGGAATACGTCCGGCAGAAGGTGGTCATCCCGTCCCTCGCCTACGTGAAGAAGGCGCTGGCCGTCGCCGATGAGTATCTTGCGCTCGAGATCGTCATGATGGTGGGTTGTGGGCTGCGAAACGGCGAGGCCAGGGCGGTGAACGTCAACAATGTCGTGGCGGACGACATCTACCGGGTGCACGAACAGATCCACTCCAATACGCACAAGCCGGCGAAGCTGAAGCACCGCAACGCAGGTGAGTTCAGGGAGGTTCCGCTGCCGCGTTCGGTACGGGAAGCGATGGAGCGATACGAGGAGAAGCATGGGACCACGACGGAGGGTTACTTGCTGCGTGGTCCCAGTGGGTACTACACGGAGCCGATGGAACGCCGACGAGTGCAGAAGCTATCCAAGGACCTTCCCGCGGAGGACGGTGTCGGGATGTACGGCTTCCGGCACTACTTTGCCTCGAACGCGCTCGGCCACGGGATACCGATCACAGATGTGGCGGAATGGATGGGCCACAAGTCCATCGAGGAGACGTATCGCACCTACCGGCATCTGATGCCTGGGAGCATCACCAAGGCGGCCCGCATTCTGGATGCCGGCCTTTGGGAGGCGGCTTGAGTCGATCTATACCACCAGCAGATTCTTCGTCTGCTGGTGGTACACACCTTCCGTACCGCTGAGCTGCAGAAACTGCGTCGACTGAGGCGCGTGGTGGCCCGATGGTCCGGGAATGGCCCGGATCGTGGCCCGAGGTCCGACGCGGCGGACTCAGTTCTACGGCGGTGACATGAGGTCGCATCAGCCAGTGTCGCCGTCGCCGAACAGCCTTCCGTTCGGCCTTGAGGCCAGCTGTGACGGATTGGGGGCGCCGGGGCGGTGTGGTGTCACCTCTCCTTGTGTGTCCTGGTTGCGGCGTGCGCGGCAGAACGCGCTGGGTTCCGGGCTGGGCATCGGCGCGTGGTGTCGTGCCGGAGTTGGCGGGCAGTTTCGTGTGATCACCGTGCCGGCCGTAGCAGCGCGCCCGTCCAGCAGGCGTTGCGGCGACGCGCGTAGTGGGCCAGGTCGGCTGTGGCCTGCTCCCTGGGCTCGGCGATGGCGGAACGCACAGCTTCGATGTCGTCGGCGTCGACGTTCTGGACATTGACCATCAGCTCGTCCCTGATGGTCGCCGGCTTGCCCGGGGGTTCGGTGGTGTAGGCATGCACCGCCTCGAATGCGGCCTCGATGAGGGAGAACAGTCGAAGCCAGCGAGGTGGTGTGAGCCGTTGACCGCAGAAGAGGCAGGTCCGGATGCCCCGCTGCGCGGGCGCAGCCTCCATCCCGCTCGCCGCCACCAACCGCATCAACACCCGAAGGCTGACGGGCCCGTATCGACAAAGATGTCGGTTGCTCGGACCTGGAGTTCGGGCAGCGGTGGCGCGGCTGCGACATGCGACCGCCAGTACAGGGCGAAGTCAGTCACCCCAGGCGGCGGGGGCGGTGGCCGGTGGGAAGAAGGCCACGCGTGTGAGGAAGTCCTTGAGGAGGACGCGCCACACGTACCACTCGTGTCCGCCGTCGAGGAACGCGGTCTGTACGTGGATACCGGCGGCGGTGAGATCCCGCACCGCGCGGAAGGGGCCCCGGTGGAGTGTCGAATACCCGGCGTTGATGGGGTCTTGCCACCCGCAGCCGATGTAGACGGAGACCTTCCGCATGGCTGCGATCTGCGTGTCGCCGAGGACCGTGCCCGGTGGCAGGCCGGCGCTCATGATCCCGTAGTAGCCGAACCGCTCCGTGTTGTTCAGCAGCAGGTAGGACGTGCGCATGCCACCGGCCGACAGTCCGGAGTAGGCCCTGTCGGCTGCAGACGTCGAGACGTTGTAGTGCGCCTCGACCCAGGGGATCACCCGCTCGATGAGGTCGGTGCGGTGGAGCAGCTGGCCGTCCTGCGAGTTCGCGTAGCCCGTCGCGTTGGGCATGACGACGACCATCGGCTGGATCTCGCCCCTGTTGATCAGGTTGTCGAGGATGTCGGCCACGTTGCCCTGGGTGTTCCAGCCCATCTCGTTCTCGCCGCCGCCGTGGCTGAGGTAGAGGGTCGGACAGGGCTTCTGCCGCTTCGGGTGGTAACCAGGCGGCGTGTACACCACCAGGTAGTTCTTGTCGGCAGGGGACACATGCCCGGGGGAGTCGTACGTGATGTGGCCGAGCTTCCCGCGCGCGCCTGTGCTGGGTCCTTGCCAGGAGACGTCGACCCCGCCGAATCCGGGGTCGGAGGGGACGTACACCTGACTTCTGTCCACGGCCGTCCCGTGGACGACTCCGTTGACCACGTTCCAGGCCGGATTGCCGGGGTCGGGCAGTTGCCCGGTCTCCGTCGCGTCCGTGGCGTCGGTGTCCACGAAGAATCCGTAGGTGTACACGCCGCCCGGCAGGGGAGTGGTCCAGGTCCACACGCCGTCGCGGCCCTTGGCCATGTCGGTGACGGGCCAGATGGGGCTCGTGGTGTTGGGGTGGGAGGCGGGTACGTCGCCGGGCTGCCACTGGGGCGGCAGCAGTCCCTGCGTCGGCACCGTGTAGTCGGGTCCGGTGAGGCGCTGCGGCAGTTCGGACGGGCGCTCGAAATACCATTCGCCCTTGATCTGGACACGAGTCGCGGCCGGCGCGTAATAGCGGAAGGTCACTTCGTACCCGGTGGGGCTCTTGCCGGTGTGCCTGACGACGGGGCCCAGGGCGGCCGGGTTCCCGCCTCCCGAGGTGCGCTCCGAGTCTCCGTCGTCCCGCTCGCGGGTCGATGCCCTCGCTGCTTGGCCGGTTGACACGATGCTGGATGCGGCGCCGATGCCGACGGCCATGGCGCGGGCCGCCGCACGTCTGGTCAGTGACATGAGGAGTTCCTCCTACCAGGCTTCCTGGGTCGCGAAGTACCGCTTCCAGAAGTCGAGTTTCTCGGGGGACGCCACCCGTATCGGCCCGTAACGTTCGCCGATCTCCATCACGGTCGGGGATGCGGGACTGTATGCGGGCCACCGGGGCAGACCGCGGCCGTTCGGGTTGCCGGTGGTGATGTAGTTGGCCAGGTAGGAGGACAGGGTGTCGGCGATCTCGCGGTCCTGGTCGGTCCACGCCTGGGTGCTCGGGTAGAGGTTGCCGAAGAAGTAGACGATCTCGGAGCCGTGGTAGGCGCCCCGGATGTCGTGGTCGGGGCCCGGCGGGCGGTGCGTCCAGAAGTACGTGTAGACGGGCCGGTCGGCGCCCTTGGTCCACTCGGTACCCCACAGGTACGTGGAGACCCGGGAGTTGTCGCGGATCGCGTCGTTGCTGGCGAGGGCGGCCTCGTCGTCCGTACTCGCCGGGTAGAGCCGTAGAAACTCTTCGGCCATCGTGCCGAACTTCCGCTGCGCGGCGGTGACGTAGTCGTCGAGGGTGACGTGGACGGGCGGGGCGCCGGGGCGGTTGGGGTAGCCCGCCTCGCGCCAGTAGTCGAAGGCGGTCTCGGGTACGGCCCCGCTCTCGTCGAGGTTGTTGCCGGCCAGGTACCAGACGTCGTTCTGGGCCCGCGCTTCGTAGGTCGCCCGGTAGCCGGCCGGGAGCAGCCAGCCGTCGACGACGGGCCGGAAGAGGGGCGGTTTCGCGACGGACTTCGTGTCGACCGTCTCGTCCTTGAGTGAGGCGCCGTCCGTGAAGTCCTGCCAGGGCAGGGCGCGTAGCTCGGCGAGGGTGGTTGCGCCCTTCGTCACGCCGTAGGCGGGTCCCTGCTGAAGTGCGGTGTCCATCCTCCTCAACGACACGCCCAGGTAGCGCAGTTCGGGATCGCTCGGGCAGCGGACCTGGCTCTCGGCGAGGGAGCGTTGGAAGAGCCCGGTGGCGAGCGGGGACATGGACAGCATGTTCGTGGAGCCGGCGCCGGCCGACTGGCCGCCCACCGTGACACGGTGCGGATCCCCGCCGAACGCGGCGATGTTGCGCCGCACCCACTTCAGGGCCGCGATCTGGTCCAGCAGACCGTAGTTGCCCGAGACGCCCTGGCGGGACTCCGTGCTCAGTTCGGGTGTGGCGAGGAAACCCAGCGCGCCCAGGCGGTAGTTGAAGGTCACCACGACGACGCCCTTGGCGGCCAGGACCGAGCCGTCGAAGGCCGGGTCCGAGCCGGTTCCCCCGGAGAACCCGCCGCCGTAGATCCACACGTACACCGGGCGCCGTTCCCCGCTTCTCCCGGCGCCGGTCCAGATGTTGAGGTTGAGGCAGTCCTCGCTCATGGTGAGGGTGCCGGACGCCTGCGGGGGTGCGTCGCCGAAGGTGTCGGCCTTGCGGACGCCCGTCCAGGTCGGCGCGGGCTGCGGCGGCCGCCAGCGGTTCTTCCCGGCGGTGGAGGCCGCGTACGGAATCCCCTTGAAGACAGTGACACCGGATACCGCGCCGGGCACACCGGTGACGAGGCCGGACGCGGTCCGCACCGGTCTGCCGCCGAGCGGTTGCGCCGCCGACGAGGGTTGCGCCGCGACGGTGTCGAGGACGACGGCGCCCGCGGCGATGCCCGCGGCACGGCCGAGGAAGTCCCGTCGGCGCAGGGTCGGGTCAGCGGGACGGGGGGCGTGACTGTCTTCTGGCACGGTCATACGTCTCCTGATCACTGAGTGGGGGCTGCGGGGCGGCTGTTCACCCCGTCGTGGGAGGGAAGAAGGCGGTCCCGGCGAGGAAGTCCCTGAGGTTGATACGCCATGCGAACCAGTTGTGGCCGCCGTTGACGAAGCCGGGCGTGACCGGGACGCCGAGGCCGGTCAGGAGGGAGACCTCGCCGGAGTGGTAGTTGTGGCTCGGGTCCTGCCAGCCGCCGCCGACGTAGACGCGGGCCTGCTTGAGCGCGGCGACCTGGGCGCTGGTGACGGACGATGCGGCGGGCAGCGTGTAGTTGCCGCGCCGGCCGGGGGCGAAGACGCCGTACGAGCCGAACTCGGCGGTGTGCCCGAAGAGGAGGGAGTTGGTCAGGGACGCCCCGTAGCCGAGACCGGCGGCTGCGCGATCCGGGGCGGCGGTGGAGACGTGGTAGTGCGACTCCACGTATGGGATGAGCGTGTCGGTGAGGTTCTGGTCGAAGGACGCGTAGCCGGTGGAGTCGGGGAAGCCGGCCGTGTTGGGCATGACGACGACCATCGGCGGGATCTGGCCGGTGGCGATGAGATTGTCGAGGATGCGGCCCGCGTCGCCCTGCGTGCTCCAGTCCATCTCGGTGGCGTCGCCGCTGAAGAGATAGAGCGTGGGATACGGCTTTACCCGGCCCGAGTCGTAGCCCGGCGGGGTGTAGACGGACAGGTAGTTCTCGCCGGGCGGGGTGACCGAGGTCGGGGCCGGATACGTGACGTGGGTGAGCGTCCCGTGCGTGCCGGTCGGACTCGGGCCCTGCCAGGCGTAGTCGACCGTCCCGAACGACGGGTCGGACGGCACGTACACCTGGCTGGTGCGCTCGGTGGTCCCGGAGACCTTGCCGCCCTTCTCGTTCCACGGCGCGTTGGCCGGGTCGGAGACGGCGGTGCAGGTGGCCTGGGTGGCGTCGGCGCAGTCGACGTAGAAGGAGTACGTGAACACCCCGGACGGCAGCGGCGTGCTGTACGTCCACACGCCGTCGCGGCCCTTCTTCATGTCGGTCACGGGCCAGTTGGCGGCGGGGGAGTTGGGGTACGCGATCGGGATGTCGCCGGGCTGCCAGTCGGCGGGCGGCGTGCCGGGCGTTTCGAGGGCGGTGCCGTCGTCGGTGGTGAGCGCGGACAGCTCGTAGGGGTCGGCGAAGTACCACTCGCCCTTGATCTGCACGCGGTCGGCGTCGGGGTCCTGGTAGCGGAAGGTGACCTGGTAGCCGGTGGGGCCGGTGCCGGTGTGGACGACCTGAGGCGAGAAGCGGTGCTTGCCGGTGGACGGGGCGCTGCTGCCGCCGGCGGTGAGGAAAAGGGCGGCCGTCAGGGCCGCGAGGATCCGAAGAACCAGTGTTCCGCGGTGCGTTGTGGGGTGCGACATGGCGACCGGTCTCCCAGCTCACTTGGCCGACGCATCAGTGGGGCTTGTGCGAGTGACGGTGCGTACGAGAACGTAACCGGGCAGCAATATTGTGAGCAATATGCGTGACAAAAGTTCCTACAACTCTTGAAGCGGCTCGGGGTGCGGGTGGGCGTCGATCCTTCAGTCGTCGAGGTATGACGCCCAGAGACGGAGAGATTCGCTCGATGAGCAACGACTCAGGATCCGGGACACCGTCCCGCAGAACGCTGTTGGCCGCCGTGGCGGGGCTGCCGCTGTTATCCGCCTCGCCCGCCGAGGCCGTTCCGGGTGGGGCTGCGCCTGGCGGGGCGGTCGATCTCCTCCATGTCGGCAGCTGGACCCTCGGCCAGGTGCACGCGCTGAGGTTCGATCCGTCCGACGCGTCCCTGACTTTGGTCGGGCCCGTGGCGCAGGCCGGCTCGAACTGGATGGTGGCCCATCCGAGGAAGGCGGTCCTGTACGCCACCGGTGGTGAGTCCGGTGGGACCGTCCGAGCCTTCCGCGTCGACAAGTTCTCCGGCGCGCTGGAGCAGTTCGGCGAGATCGCGACACAGGCGACACCGGCGGGCGGCGGACTGTCGTACCTGGGAGTGGACGTCCGGTCGAAGACGCTTCTGGCGGCGGACTTCGCGGCCGGCACCGTCGTCTCCGTGCCGATCGGCGGGGACGGCGGGCTCGGCGCCGTGGTGTCGCGGGTGCAGGACACCGGTTCCGGCCCCCATCCGCGGCAGACGGGGCCGCACGCCCACCACGTGGTCATCGACCCGAGCGGGAGGTTCGCGCTGGTCCCGGATCTCGGTGCCGACCGGGTCTTCGTCTACCGTTTCGACCGGGCCACGCAGACCCTGTCCGACGGCCCGAGCGCCTACGCGACGGCGCCGGGGTCGGGGCCACGGCGCGTGGTCTTCCACCCGAGCGGCAGGATCGTCTACCTCTTGAACGAGCTGACCGCCGACATCCAGGCTTTGGGCTGGAGCCCCGCTGATGGCGTCCTGACCCATCTCCAGAGCCTGTCGACCAACGTGCCCGAACACACCGGCACCACGAGCGCCGCCGAACTGGCCATCAGTCGCGACGGCCGTTTCGTCTACACCTCCAACCGCGGCGAGAACACCCTGGTCGTCTTCTCGGCGGATCGCAGGACGGGCCTGCTCACGTTGGTGCAGCGCATCCCCTGCGCGGGACTCACCCCGTGGAGTTTCTCCTTCCACCCCAGCGGGAAATGGCTGTTCGTCGCGAACCAGGCCAGCAGCACGGTGAACCTCTTCGCCGTCGACCCACGGTCGGGCCAACTCACGGACACCGGCATGTCCGTGCCCGTACCGAGGCCCGCCTGCATCACTTTCAGTCACCACTGAGCCTCCGTCAGAGCGAGCGCAGCAACTCGGAGATCCGTTCGGCGACCGTCTCGGCCGCGCCCCTGGCATACCGGGAGTTCATGGCCTCGTAGGTGATCCGGTCGTAACTTCCGTCATCCGCCATGTATTTGGCGGCACCGTTCGTCATGGTGACGACACAGGTGGCGGGGAACGGTGAAGCGGCCCTGATGTCCAGTCCGGTCCGGGCATTCAACTCCGCCTGCACACAGGCGAGAACGGTGTCACCGACGCGCGCGACGACGACCGGGGCCTCGGTGTCACCGTCCGGGGTGAAGCCGTACTCCTTGGTCGGGTGAAGGGCGTGCAGGCCCGCCGGGGGAACCTGGGCGGGGACCTTCACCCGGTCGTGGAGCACGCGCAGGGGTGGGACGGCGGCGGTGGTGCGGATCCGTCCGGCTACCCGCACCGCCTCGTCGGCGAGCCGTTCGCCGAGCAGTTCCACCAGCGCGAATCCGTCTTCGTGGATGTCGGTGCGGAGCAGTTCGCCGTCGTCGCCCACTGTGGTGCGTACGGCGGTCAGGTACGGGGCCTGGTCGCCGGCCGCGCCGATCAGGAACAGCGCCACCGTGCCATCGCCGTAACGTCGTTCGATCCGTGCCGCGGTCGCGCCCGCCAGATCGGCGGTGATCCGGCGTTCACCCGACCGGGTCACCGATCCGTTCATCACCGAGGGCTGGACGGCGTGGTTCACGAGGATCGCGACCGGCCGGCCGTCGGGACGGTCGATCCGCAGCACGCCCACGCCGTCGTCGGTCGGTCCGGCGTCGTCGGCGCCGAGCCACCAGCCGTGCGGCGTGGGCATGTCCCGCTGGACACCCACACGACAGATACCACGGCCGAAGCCGGTCCGGGTCGGTCCCTGCGTCCGTACGGCATCGTGCGCGGCCCGCGCCACCGCAGTGTCGACGGCGGCGGCGAGCAGCTCGTTCTTCTCCCGCTCGGCCTCGGGCACACGGTCGGGCGGCAGGACGTGCGGGGCGGAGAACGTGTGGCTCGCCACGATCAGACAGCGCTCCGGCTCCACCCCACACGTCTGCCGGAGGATCTCCCGCGTCCGGGCGAGCTGGTCGTCGAAGATCGAGGTCTGGTCGATCACCGCGATCACGAGCGGGGCCTCGCCGTCGTCCAGGACGAGTACCCGTACGTGGAGTGGGTCGTGGACGGAGTCGAAGCCGTCGACGGGGAGGAGGGAGAACGGCAGATCCACGGCGGCTTTCCCGGCGCCGGCGGTGAAGGTGCGCCCGGTCGCGGTCACCGTACCGCCCCCTGAAGCAGCCGGAGCTGACGGGTGATCATGTCCGACACGCCCTCCACGATGGCGGTCTCGGCGTGGCCGCGCGCGATGGGGCAGCCGTTGACCGAGTGGACGGGCCGGTCGAAGCGTGCGTCGTCGGGCAGGTAGCCGATCCGGTCGTTGGCGATGGAGATCAGCAGCGTGCGGGCCAGCGGCGAACGGTCCGCCAGACGCCGGTAGATGTCGGTGACGACCTCGCCGGACACGCCGGCCAGGGCCACGTCGCCGAGGGTGATGAGCGCGAGGCGCAGCGGGACGGTGTCGACGAGTTCCTGCCGCATCGTCGACATGACGTCCTGCCCCTCCTTCACCGGGCAGGGCACCGTGCGCTGTTCCGCGCCGATCCGCACGGCGGAGGCGAGCCCGGTGAGGCCGGCCGCCACGCGCAGCACCTCCGCGCCGACGATCAGACCCTGGGCGTCCATCGCCGCGTAGGCGCGGGCCTTCTGCCGCTCGGTGGGCGCGATACCGAACGGGAGCCCGAGGTCCACGCGGGGCGCCTGGTCGCCGAGCGGGCCGGGGGTCCACAGGGCGACCGCGTCGCCGTGGTGGTCGTCGCCCTCGATGTGCTCCTCGATGTAACGGCAGGCGGCACCGGCCAGATCGCCGCTGATCTCCCCCGAGCCGAACACCACTGTCGAGTGCACCGCGTAGTTGACCACCACGGCGATCGGATAGCCGTCCAGGGTCTCGAACTTCAGCACCCAGACGGTCTTGTCCGACGGCCCCTCGGGGTTGTGCCCGAGGGTCCATCTGCCGTCGGCGTACTGCTCCCGGTTGACGTTGACGTCGGCGGTGCCGGTTCCCACGCCGAAGCGGGCGGGGCGGGCATCGGCGCGGGCCTTGTGGATGGCGGCGACGACACGGTCGTAGACGACCTCCGTGTACGCGAACGACTCCGGGCCCCCCGCGTGGGCGAGCGCCCCGGGGGAGACGTCCGCGATCCGGGGGGCGTTGTGGGTGTGGGTCGCGGTGACGACGACGTGGTCGGCGGGGATACCGAGCTCGCGCTGGATCCGCTCGCGGAGCGGGGTGATGTCGCCGGCCTCGATGAGGTCCAGAGAGACCAGGGCCGTCTCCGTATCCCCGTCGCTCAGGTACAGCGCGCGTAGAAAGAGGGGGTCGTGCACGCCGGTGAACTCACCGGGCATGGGGTGCAGGTTGGTGAGGTCGTCCGGGGTGATCTCGGCCTTCACGGCACCGGCGCGCAGGTGGGGGGCCGGGCGGTCGACGGCGTCCGGAGGGAGTTGTGGGTACTCCGTGGGCAAGGGTTTCTCCGAAGGGGGTCAGGGGTGGAGCCGCTGGAAGCCGCGGACGTCCGGGAAGGGCGGTTCGCGGTCGGGGCGCAGGTCCACCTGGAAGGTGTTGAGGATCAGGGCCAGGGTCGTGAAGGTGCCGAGTGAGATGACCAGGTCGACGAGGGCGGGTTCGCCCAACTCCTTGAGCGTGGCCGCGTACGTGTCGTCGTCGACGAAGTGCTCCAGCAGCGCCTGTCGCGCGAACCGGTGCACAAGCTCCTCGTCGGACCGCGCGAACCGGGGTTCCGCGCCGTGCGCCAGCCGCTCCAGTGCAGCCCGGTCCACGCCGGCCTCAACTGCCTTGTCGACGTGGGTGATCCACGAGTGCTGCGCGTCGAAACAGCGCGCGGCGACGAGCAGGGCCAGTTCGCGCAGCCGCTCGGGGAGCCGGGACTCGCGCGAGCAGTAGGTGCTCAGCTCTTCCATCAGAGCTCCCGGACGGGGGCTGCGCAGCAGCGCGCCGAAGGGACCGTGGACCCCGCCGCGGCGAGCCGTGAAGTCCGCTTCGAGCTGGGCCTGTTCCTCGGTGAGGTCGTGCAGGGGTGTCAGGCGCATGGATGCCTTCCGATGGTGTCGGGGTTCCGGGTCGGTCCGCCGGGGTCGCTCAGCCGGTCACGCCTCCCTCGGTCAACCCGCTCAGCACCCGCCGTTGCAGCACGACGTAGATGAGGATCAACGGCAGGCTGGTGAGCACGACATGGGCGAAGACCAGGTTCCAGGCGGCGCCGTGCGTGGACGTCGACGCGAACTGATACAGCGTCAGCGGCAGGGTGGCCCGCTCCGATCCGCGCAGCAGGAACAGGGCGAAGTAGAAGTCGTTCCACACCGAGATGATCAGCATGACCGCGCCGGTGAACAGCACTGGCGTGAGCATCGGCAGGACGATCCGCCAGTAGATCTGCCACTTGTTCGCCCCGTCGAGCTGCGCGGCCTCCTCGAAGTCGTGCGGCAGAGTGCGTACGAAACCGGTGGTCAGGAAGATCACCACACCCAGCCGGGTACCGGCGATCACGAGCATGTAGCCGAACTGCGTGCCGTTCAGGCCCAGTTGGGTCAGCACGTAGATCGTGGGGATGATCGCGGGCGGCAGGACGATGGACAGCGCCGAGGTGTAGTACGCCAGCCGCAGCGCCCGGGACCCGGACCTGCCGTACGACCAGGCCGCCATCGAGCCGAGCAGGAGTACGGCGATGATGGTCGGGGCGGCCAGCAGCAGGCTGTTGCGCAGCCCGAGGAAGTACGAGCCCTGCTCGATCACCGTGCGGTAGTTGGCACCGGCGTTCCAGTGCTCGGGCCAGCTCAGCGACAGGACGCTCGAATCACCCTGCGTCTTGAAGGAGTTGACGATCAGCAGCCAGAACGGCACGACGATCCACGGGATCGCGAAGAGGGTGAGGAACAGGTAGCGGACACCGGTCCGCAGCGTCGTCGTCACATCTGCACCTCTCGTCGGCGCAGCCAACTGATGAGCGGGACGGCGGTGACGATCACCATCAGGGTGACGACGAAGCTCAACGCGCTCGCCGTACCGAAGAAGCTCTGCCCGTACTGCGTGTACACGGCGACGTTCAGCAGCGTGGTGGCGTCACCGGGACCACCCGCGGTCGTCGAGAAGACGACGTCCAGCGCGCTGAACGCCCCGACGAGCGAGCAGGTGACGTTGAACGTCACGGCGGGCGCGAGCAGCGGCAACTTGACCGACCAGAACCGGCGCCAGGCGCCCGCCCCGTCGAGGGTCGCCGCCTGGAGGACCTGTTCGGGGATCCGGTTCAGGCCGGCGATGTACACCAGCGTGATCAGCCCGCTCAGTTTCCAGGCGTCGATCGAGGCGACCAGGAGGAGCGCGGAGGTGTCGTGCCCGAGCCACGCGTAGTGGAAGTCGCCCGGCAGCACGGCCGACAGAAAGGAGTTGACCGGGCCGTGCGCGTCCAGGACCGCTGCCCAGATGTAGCCGGCGGCCAGCGGGGAGATCAGGACCGGGACGAAGAAGAGCGAGCGGAAGACCGTGTTGACGCGACTGGTGCGCTGCAACGCGGTGGCCAGGGCGAGACCGACGGCGTTCTGCACCGCCATCGCGGTGACGGCGTAGACGGCCGTCACCGCGATCGCGTGCTTGAGAAGACCGACTTGATTCAGCAGCTCGAAGTTGTTCAGACCGGTCCACGTCAGCGTGCTGCTGTAACCGGTCCACTGGACGAACGCGAAGAACGCGTTGGCGGCGAACGGCACCACGAAGAAGACGAGCACCAGGCAGATCGAGGGCACGGCGAAGGCGTAGTGGTAGAGCCTGCGACGCGGATGGAGGCGGGAGCGGCCCGGAGGCCGACTCCCGTCCCGCTGCGGCCGGTTCGGCGCTGTCCCGTGCCTGACGGCCAGGGGCGCGTGGCGGAGTGAGGTCATCTCGCTGCTCACCGGCCGTGTCACTGCTTGGCCGCTGCTGCGGCCTGCTCGTAGAACGCCTGCATCTTCTCCGCCGTCTGCTGGGGCGTCTCCTGGGCGGCCAGCAGCTTGGAGGACTCGGGCCCGAAGTTGCCGAAGCCCGGGATCTCTGAGTTGAAGGAGAGCGTGGAGCCCTGGTCGTACGCCTTCTTCACATCCTGGAGAAGACCCTGCAGTTCGGGGGTCGTGACACCGGACAGCGTCGGGATGATCTTCGCTTCCGAGACGTAGTCCGCGTACCTGTCCCCAGTGGCGAACTCGATGAAGTCGACCGCGGCACGCTCCTTCTCGGAGTCACCGGTGCTCGGAACGTAGTAGGTGCCGAGGGGGCTGGGCGCGTACGTGGTGACCGCCTTGGTGGCCGAGACCCCGACGAAGCCGACCGCCGCGTCGACCTTCGCGGTGTCGCCGTTCGCGTCGGCGTTCAGCAGACCGATGCTGTCCGAGTTCTGCGCCACCATCGCCGCCTTGCCGTCGAGGACCGCCTTCATCTGGTCCTCCCACTTGGCGGTGGTGCGGTCCGCGTTGAAGCAGCCGGCCTTGCGCAGCTGGTCGTAGGCGGTCAGACCGGCCACGAACGCGCCGTCCGCGTCGCTGAGTTCGGCCTTGCCGGTGAGGATCTCCGTGTCGTAGGCCTGGTCCTCGTTGGTGTCGGCCAGGTAGTTGAAGGCACTGAGGATCTGCGGCGGCCACTGGGAGCCGCCCGCCTCGAAGAGCGGGGCGACGCCGGGTGTCTTCGCCTTGAGGACCTTGCAGTCGGCGGCCAGATCGGCGTACGTCTGCGGAGGCTCCAGGCCGGCCTTGGCGAAGACCTGCTTGTTGTAGAAGATCCCCGAGATCGACAGGGGGCCGATCGTGGCCGCGTAGGTCTTGCCGTCGACGCTGCCGGAGACCTCGGCCAGGTCGCCCTCCTTCTGCACGAACGGGAGTGCGCTCAGATCGAGCATGGTTCCGGAGGCGTTGAGCGACAGCGCGTCGGTCTGGTTGCCGTGCCACTCCAGGATGTCCGGACGGGCACCGGTGGCCCACTTGGTCTGCACGGTGCTGGGGAAGCTGTCGGCCGGAATGTCCACCAGCTTGATCGTGTTGCCGGACTTCTTCTCGTACGCCTTGTAGAGGTCCAACAAGGCCTGCGAATCAGCGGTGTTGTGCCACAGCGTGAGCGTCACACCCTTGGGTGCGGCCCCTTCGGTGTCGGCCACCTTGCCTGCCTGTGCCGCCGTGCCGCCACCCGAACAGGCGGACACCGTCAGCCCGATGACGAGCGCCGCGCCCAGCACACGGGAACGTCCACTGCTTCTGCTCATGCCAAGTCCTCCACCATTGAACAACCTTGCGGGGCCGTCACGTTAGGGCGGCGACAAGCGGAGGCGTCCGTCTCGGGAGTGAATGCTTAAGTTGCGGATTCGGGATGCCGGCCACGACAAGTGAAGTCAAATGCCTCGCCTCGTCCGGCCCCGGGCGTTGTCAACTGTGCGGGATGCAACTTGAGGGTGCGCGGCGGAAGCTGTGAGTCCGTGTGACACCGCTTGTTTCACTTCTTGAAACGACCAGAGCATGAGGCGACTCAACCGACGACAGGACGGACGCCGAGCCGCGCGACTGGAGCGTCCGTTCCGCCATTGCGCCAGGGAGCCCCTATGAGCTTGCGAGATGTCCCCCACTCCGACCACGACACCGAGGGCATCGGCCGCCGCCGAGTACTCGGGAGCGCCGCAGGCGCCGCGGCCGGTGCCACTCTGCTCGGCGGCCTGACGGCCGGACCCGCGTCGGCCGCCTCCCGCGCCGCCGCCGACCGTCCTGTGCGCACACGATCCGGGCTGGTGACCGGAGTCCCGGCCGCCCTGGACGGGATCACTGTCTACAAGGGCATCCCCTACGCGGCCTCCACCGCCGGTGAGAACCGCTGGCGCGCGCCGCGGCCCGCGCCGTCCTGGAAGGGCGTACGCGCAGCCGATACCTGGGGCGCCGCCTGCCCCCAGCCGGTCAACGGAATCGCCGCCGAGAAGGTGCCCCCGCTGAGCGAGGACTGCCTGAACCTCAACATCTGGACGGGCGCTGCGAGTTCGCGTGAGCGCCGCCCGGTCTTCGTCTGGATCTACGGCGGCCGCAACTCCGCCATGTGGGCCTCACAGCCGGTCTACGACGGCGCCAACCTCGCCGCCAAGGGCGCGGTCGTCGTCACCTGCAACCACCGCGTCGGCGCCTTCGGCAACCTCGCCCACCCCGGACTGAGCGCCGAGAGCGGACACGGCGGCTCCGGCAACTGGGGTGTGCAGGACACCGTGGCGGCACTGAAGTGGATCCGGGACAACATCGCCGCGTTCGGCGGCGACCCGGACCGGGTGACCATCGCCGGTTGGTCCCACGGCTCGTCGTTCGTGAACATCCTGATGATCTCGAAGCTGGCCCGCGGCCTCTACCACCGGGCGCTGCTCGCGGCCGGCGTGCAGTACACCAAGGACCCGGCGCTCGGCCACGTGGCGGGCGGCTACGACACCCTCGCCGCGGCGGAGGCCAACGGCACCGCTTTCGGCACCTACATGGGCGCCTCCTCGCCGGCCGGCCTGCGGGCGCTGACCGCCGACGAGATCGTGGCGAAGGTCTACGCGTCCGGCGCACCGGCCGTCGGTACCGACTTCGGCAACGTCCTGGACGGCTATGTCCTGCCGACGACCTACACCGACGCCATGGAGTCCCGGACCGAGTACGACGTGCCGGTGTTCACCGGCAACAACAAGGACGAGAACGGCGCCTCGCCGACCCTCGCGATGACCGTCGCCCAGTTCCAGACGTTCGCCTCGACGACCTTCGGCGACGGGGCCGCCGACTTCCTCGCGCTCTACCCCGCCACCACCGACGCGGAGGCGGCCGCGCAGTACAACGCCTACGCGCGCGACGAGGAACGCGTCTCCACCTTCCTGTGGGGCACCCAGTTCCGCAACACCGCCGGGAACCGCAGCCCCATCTACAACTACTGGTGGACCCACGCCCCGCCCGGCTCCGACCCCACCAACCCGATCGAGCCCGCGAACGGCGCCGGCGCCTACCACGGTGCCGAGAAGTACTACCTCTTCGGCAGCCTCTCCGGCACCGACCGCCCCTGGACCGACGCCGACTACGCGATCGCCGACACCACGTCCTCGTACGTCGCGAACTTCGTGGCCACCGGCAACCCCAACGGCCACTCCCTGCCCGCCTGGCCCGCCCTGCGCACGACGAAGCCGCTCGCCATGGAACTCGGCGACCACTTCACCACCCTCCCGGCGGCCGACAGCGACGCCAAGTACGCCTTCCTGAAGGACTATCTGGAGTCCCGGACGACGGCGTACTGATTCCGAGTGATTGAGTGATGGAGTGACCGAGGAGCCCTTTCCGAGCTCCTGGTGGACGAGTTGTCGACCAAGATCAACCGTCTTCACCGGGAGCTTCGGGGGCTTGCCCACCCTTCGTCGGTCGACCGGTTCAGCCGCATCCTGCGGTGTCTGGCCGGTCGACTCGCCACCCCTGGACGGGAGATCGGGACGTGGTGGAGACGGCTGGCTGCGGGAAGACAGGCCCTTCTCGCGCCGGCCCACCCGTGATGTGGCGATATCTGCATCCAGCTCGCCAGCAGGTTCGGCATCGGGATCGCTACCACCTACCGCTACGTCCGCGAGGCCGTGGACGTAGCTGGCCGCGCCGACCTCCCTGCCCGGCGCCACCCATGATCCGACCGCGGTCCGCACCCACGGCAGGATCGACGCCACCGGCGGCTTTCTCCGGGCACGGGCTCCCGTCGGCTACTGGGCGGGGGCCGACCGCCGGGGCGGCCGAATGGTTCGCGGGTCCTCCCCTCGGCCGGTGGGCGGGGGCCCGATGAGTCATCACCAGCTTCGACAATGGGCGCATACGGCTTCGCTGGGGGTTGTTGCACGTCGGTGCCGGTTCGTGAGGACTCACCGGTGTGCACGGGCGGCTCCGTAGAACCGTCCCTCGCGTTCCTCAGTCCGCCGCCCGCGGTGTGGTGGCCAGTGATACGACCGCCAGCACGGTGTTGACGGCGGAGATGGCCGTGGTGAGTCTGGCCGTCTTGGCCGGCAGTTCGCCCTTCCAGCCGGCGTAGGCGGCCGCGGCCGTGTCGGTGGCGTGGATCAGGACGGCCTGGCTCAGTACGCGTCGGCTGTCGGCGTCGTTCGTGCGCAGTCGGAGCAGGTCCGCCCCCAGGACGAGGGTGCGTACTCCGAACATGCGGGCCGGGTACACGAACGTCTGGTCGTCCTTGAGATCGCTGCCGAGTTGCTGCGCCATCCTGTGCGCGGCGAAGAGCCCGACGGCTCCGTTGAAGATGCGTACGGCGGCCAGGGTGGTCGTGGTGATGTTCCGGACGGGCATGGCCGGTTACTTCCCTTCGGTGCGGCGCTCGTAGGAGACGGCGTAGGCGGGGCTGCGGAATGCGAGGACCGGGTCGTCGGAGAGTTCGATGCCGGGGGTGACGCGGGTGGGGTCGTAGACCTGCGCGGCCCAGTGGTCCTGGTCAGCCACCGGCGCTGTGATCCGGAGGCGGCCCGCGAGGATCTCGGTGCGGTCGGCCGGCCAGGGCTTCGTGGGGTCGTCGGTGGGGTCGCCGTCCTGGCCTAGCTGGACCAGGAGGCTGAAGCCGACGGGGCCCTCGGAGAGGCGGTGGCGCAGTTCCTCGGCCAGGTACTCGGGGCCCTTGGCGCCGGCCTCTTGCTCGGACAGTTCCCGCAGCCCGGTGTCGGGTTCCCAGCGGTACCGGACCGGGTGGCGTCCGCCGTCGGCGTCCACCCAGATGAAGGCGTGGATGGCCCAGTAGCGGGCGGTGCCGTAGCTGACGGGGATGGGCATCCGGGCCGCCTCCTGCAGCCCGGCGGCGGCCGTGGGGTGGGCCATGGCGTACGCCTGGACCTTCGCCGGGTCGGGGGCTCCGGTGGCGGGGTCCTTCTCCAGGGCGTCGAGGAGTTCCAGGAACTGCTCGGGGGTGGCGGCGAAGAACACCGGGAGGTTGACGGAGACGAGGTCGGTGGCGGTGCCGTCAGGGAGGAGGAAGCGCGCCGCGAGCCCGCGGCCGGCCCGGATGCCGTCGGGCACGGTCGGGTTGGTGCTGGAGTTGGAGAACCGCACGACGACGGGTGTCGGGGCGGACTGCAGATGGGCTGCGGTGGTGAGGGGCGCGGCTGCGCCGGTGGGGGTGAAGACGGCGTCGAAGCACAGGCCGCGAGCGTGCACGCGCCGGAGCCCCGGGTACGTGCCGCTGACGCGCTCGATGGCGTCGACGGCGTCCACGGCCAGGGGCGTGGGGGTGTGGTTGTCCATGACCGGAGTGTAGATATTCAAGGTTGCGTTGCTTCCGACCTCCCCACCGGCAGGTTCACGCTACGAACAGCCCGGCCGCCCCGGGCCGGCTGAGGGTTCGTCACCCCGAGCTCTTCACGGCCTTCAGCAGGTTCCGCCAGCCGTCTTCCACGCGCTCCTGCGGCATGCGGCGTCGATGTATGAGGTGGTCGAGGAGGGCTGTGTCGAGGTAGGCCAGCAGTGATTCGGCGAGCAGATCCACGTCCCCTTCAGCGCCGGCCTCCCGCAGCAGAGAGGCGATGTGGGCGCGGCGGACGCGGATGGGCGGGGCCGTGAAACGGCGCTCGGGCGGTGGGGCGGCCGCGAGAACGAGCTCCCGGTGAGCCAGTAGATATCTGATCGTGGCCACGCCGAAGGCATCCAGCCGCTCGATGGCGGGCGCACCCGGGCCGAGCGGAGGCGGGCCGGTCAGGAAGGACGCCTGGTAGGCCTGTTCGGCGTGGTCGAGCAGGGCCATCAGGAGCCTGGACCGGTCGCCGAAGTGCCGGAAGACGGTGCCCTTGCCCACCGAGGCGGCACGCGCGATCGCGTCCATGGTGAGGTGCTCGACACCGTCCTCGGCCACCAGGCGGGCCGCGGCCTCCAGCAGACGCGCCCGGTTGCGTACGGCGTCGGCACGCATCGGCCGACCGGTGTGCGCGGTTGCGTCCAGCGATGTCAGTCGCGTCGGCGTGGGTGCGTCATTGGGGAGCGGCGCCGCTGGTGTCATGGCCTTTCCTCGACATAGAGGTCGGAAACGGGAAGGCAGTCACTCATCAGCTGAGATTCCCTCCTTGCGATGTGCATCAGGCGGGTCGCAACGCCTCCAACTGCTGCGCGAACGGTACGACGGTGATGTCGTCCGCCGCCGTCCGGGCGGCGGAACCGGAACGCCCGCGCATCAGCCCCGCCAGCTCGCCGGCGGCCCGCACGATCCGGTTGGGGAGCGTGTCGGTGAGGGGGTCGCCGTTGCCGCCCCAGTCCTCGGAGGCGGCGTACACCGTTGTGGGGACGACGACCGCGCGGAGGAAGGCGAAGAGCGGACGCAGCGCGTGTTCCAGAGCGAGCGAGTGGCGTGCCGTTCCTCCGGTCGCCGCGGCCAGTACGGCCTTGCCGGTGAGGGCGTCGTTGTCGATGACGTCGAAGAACGACTTGAAGAGACCGCTGTACGACGCCGAGAAGACCGGGGTGACGGCGATCAGACCGTCCGCCGAGGTGACCGTCTCGATGGCTTCCTCAAGGGTGGACGAGGGGAAGCCGGTGACCAGGTTGTTGGCGATGTCGGTTGCCAGGTCGCGCAGTTCGACGACCTGAACCTCGACCTCGCTTCCCGTCTCGGCCAGTTGCTGTCGGACTGCCTCGGTGAGGCGGTCAGCCAACAGCCGAGTGGACGAGGGGACACTCAGGCCGGCGGACACGACCGCGAGGCGCAGCGGCTGAGCAGTGTCGGTGCTCACTTGGCCACCCCCTCGGGGTCCGTGGTGCGCTGGGCGAGCAGGGACGCGTGGGTGGGAGCGTCCGGAACACTGCTCGGGCGTACGGACGCGAACTCCTTGCGCAGGGTGGGGAGGACCTCCTCGCCGAGCAGGTCGAGCTGTTCGAGGACGGTCTTCAGCGGCAGGCCGGCCATGTCGATGTTGAACAACTGACGCTGGTAGTCGCCGAAGTGGTCGCGGAAGGACAGCGTCTTGTCGATGACCTCCTGCGGGCTGCCGACGGTGAGCGAGGTCTGTGCCATGTACTGCTCCATCGACGGGCCGCCGCCGTAGACGGGGGAGTTGTCGAAGTAGGGGCGGTACTCGCGCATGGCGTCCTGGGAGTTCTTGCGCACGAAGACATGGCCGCCGGCCCCAACGACGGCCTGCTCCTGGGTGCCGTGGCCGTAGTGGGCGTAGCGCTCGCGGTAGAGGTTGATCAGCTTCGTGAAGTGATTCATGGGGCCGAAGAGGTTGTTCACGAAGAAGCCGTCGCCGTAGTACGCGGCCTGTTCGGCGATCTCGGGGCTGCGCACGGAGCCGTGCCAGACGAAGGGCGGGATGCCGTCCAGGGGGCGAGGCGTCGAGGTGAATCCCTGGAGAGGAGTGCGGAACTTGCCCTGCCAGTCGACGACGTCCTCGCGCCACAGCTGGTGCAGCAGCGCGTAGTTCTCGATGGCGAGGGGGATGCCCTGGCGGATGTCCTTGCCGAACCACGGGTAGACCGGGCCAGTGTTGCCACGGCCCATCATCAGGTCGACGCGCCCGTCGGAGAGGTGCTGGAGCACCGCGTAGTCCTCGGCGATCTTCACCGGGTCGTTGGTGGTGATCAGCGTGGTCGACGTCGACAGGATGATCCGGTCGGTGCGGGCGGCGATGTGGCTGAGCAGGGTGGTCGGTGAGGAGGAGACGAACGGCGGGTTGTGGTGCTCACCGGTGGCGAAGACGTCGAAGCCGACCTCCTCGGCGTGGACCGCGGTCGCGATCGTCGCTTTAAGCCGCTCGTGTTCGGTGCGTGTCCTGCCCGTGGCGGGGTCGGCGGTCACATCGCCGATGCTGAAGATGCCGAACTGCATGGAGCCCTCCCGGGCAGAGAAGTGCTGTGGTGGTGCCAGGTGACGGTGTGGGGTGGGTGGTGCTCACCCCACACCTCGTTGTGTCGGGTCGGGTTCAGTTCTGGGGGAGGAGTTCCATGAGGATGTTGATGATCTTGCTGCCGTTCTCGGTGGTCCAGTTGTGGGCGAGTTCGGCGAGGAGCTGGTTGGTGGAGGTGATGGTGGCGCCGGCCTTGTCCATGCGGCGGATGGAGATGTCGTCGGCCATCTTGGAGGGGGAGCCGCCGGCGTCGGCGACGACCTGGACGGGGTGACCGGCGGCGAGGGCGGTGAGGGTGGGGTAGACGGTGCAGACGTCGTTGGTGACGCCGGCGATGATGAGGTGGGTGCGGCCGGTGGCGGTGACGGCGTCGGCGAAGTTCTTGTCGTCGAAGGCGTTGACGACGCCCTGGCGCTGGATGCGGGCGGCGAACTCCTCGGGCGCTATCTCGGCGAGCTCGGCGAGGAGCGGGCCCTGGGCGTACTCCTCCATGGAGGAGGTCAGCACGAGCGGCATGTCGAGGGCCTTGGCGGCCTTGGCCAGGGCGAGGGCGTTGGCCTTCATCTCCTCGAAGGCGATGGAGCCGACCCAGCCCATGGTGCCGACCTGGTGGTCGATGAGGAGCAGGGCGGAGTTCTCGGGGGTGAACGCCTCGGCGCTCTGCGCGGTCTGTGCGGTCATGACGGGACCTCTTCCATGGGTGGGGATGATGGTGCGGTGATCGACCTTTTTAGTTGGTCGGCCAATCGTTAGTTGTCAGTGTACGCCACCTCGCATCCATTCCCAACAGCTGACAAAATATTTTGCCGCCCCAGACGTCTAGCTCTCCGGCCGGATCTGCATCACGACAGCCTTGGGCTCGGTGAAGAACTCGCGACTGAAGTTCCCGCCCTCGCGTCCGATGCCGGAGTCGCCGACGCCGCCGAAGGGGGCGCGCAGGTCGCGGATGAAGAAGCAGTTCACCCAGACGGTTCCGGCGCGCACGGCCGCCGAGACCCGGTGTGCGCGGTGCAGGTTCTCGGTGAAGAGCATCGCGTTGAGCCCGTACTGGCTGTCGTTGACCAGCCCGACCACCTCTTCCTCGGTGTCGAACGGGATGACCACCACGAGCGGCCCGAAGATCTCCTCCCGGGCGTGCCGCGAGTCCTGGCCGAGCCCGGTGACGACGGTCGGCCTGACCGTCCAGCCGTCCCCCGGGCCGCCGGTGACGATGGTGCCGCCCTCCGCCTCCACGCTGTCGACGTATCCGCGCACCTTCTGGTGGTGCTCCTGCGAGGCCAGCGGACCGATCTCGGTCGACGTCTGCTTCGGGTCGCCGATCAGCAGCGCCTCGGACGCCGCAGTGAAGCGCTGCAGGAACTTGTCGTAGACGGGGCGCTGCACGTAGATCCGGGAGCCTGCGAGGCAGACCTGGCCGGTGTTGGTGAAGATGGCCTTGATGGACCACTCGACGGCCGTGTCGAGGTCGGCGTCGGCGAACACCACGTTCGCGCCCTTGCCGCCCAGCTCCAGACTCACCGGGGTGAGATTGCGGGCGCCCGCAGCCGCGATGATCCGGCCCGTGCCGGACTCGCCCGTGAACGTGATGCGGTCCACGGCCGGGTTCTCGGTGAGTGCCTGGCCCGCGGAGTCGGGGCCGTAGCCGTGGACGACGTTGAGTACGCCGGGCGGCATCCCGGCCTCCAGGGCCAGCCTCGCGAGGATCGTCGCGGAGGCCGGGGTGTCCTCGGCGGGCTTGAGGACCACGGTGTTCCCCCACGCCAGGGCGGGCGCGATCTTCCAGGTCTCCAGCATCAGGGGGAAGTTCCACGGCGCAATGGCGGCGACCACTCCCGCGGGCTCGAAGCGGGTGTAGGCGTGGTGGCCGCTGTCCATCGGCAGGGTGTCGGCCGTGGACAGGCGTGCGTGGTCGGCGAAGAACCGGAAGTTCGACGCCGCGCGCGGCACATCGTTCCCCCGTGACTGGGTGATCGGCTTGCCCATGTCCCGGGTGTCCGCCATGCCCAGCTCGTCGGCGTTCTGCTCGATCAGATCCGCCAGCCGGTGCAGGATCCGCCCGCGTTCACCGTGTCCCATCCGGGGCCAGGGCCCCGAGTCGAACGCCTTGCGTGCCGCCTCCACCGCACGGTCGGCGTCGGCCTGGTCGCCCAGCGCCGCCTCCGCCCACGGCTCGCGGGTGTAGGGGTCGATGGAGGGGAACGTCGAGCCGGAATCCGACTCGGTCTCCTTGCCGTCGATGATGTGGCCGAAGGATTCCATGGTTCAGCTCCCGGTGTTCGTGGCCGAGGCGCGCTCGGCGAGCGTCTGTCCGCCTGCGGACCAGTGGGTGGGCGGCACCTCGCGGACCACCACGCGAATCGATGCCTCCGGCACGTCGATGGCCTTGTGGACGGCCTGGTGCACCTCCGTCAGCAGGGCCCTGATCTGCTCCGGAGCGCGGCCCTCGGCCAGCGTGATCTCCACCAGCGGCATGTCACTCACATCCGATCGTCACGGAGCCGAGGTTGGTGAAATGGGCGGCGATCGAGCTGCCGGGCCGGGTGAACACGGCGTCCGTCATGCCACCGGTGAGCACGAGCCAGCCCGCCTCCAGGGCCAGCCCGCGCTTGGCGAGGGAGTTCGCCGCCAGGGCCAGCGCCTCGGCGGGGTGCCCCTGTACGGCCGCACCGGTGGCGGAGTCCACCACCTGGCCGTCGACCTCCAGCAGACAGGCCTCCAGCGCCAGGTCCAGCTCCTCGGGCTTGCGCGCCACGGAGCCGATGACGAACCGGGACGACGAGGCGTTGTCGGCCACCACGTCGGGCAGCTTGAAGCGGAAGTCGGTGTAGCGGCTGTCGATCACCTCAAGGCCGGCGTACACATGCGACACGGCCTCCATCGCGCGGGCCGCGGTCACGGCCGGCCCGCTCAGCCGCTCACCGAGGACGAACACGATCTCCGGCTCGACCCGCGGATGGATCAGCTCGCCGGTGACCAGCGGTGTTCCGGCCGGGAGCACCATCGCGTCGGTGAGCCACCCCGTCAGCGGCGAGTCGATCCCCATCCGCTGTTGCTTGGCCCGTGAGGTCAGGCCCAGCTTCACGCCGACGATGTGCTCGCCCGCGTCGACCTTGCGGCGCAGGATCTCGTCCTGCACCTGGTATCCCGTCGCCAGGTCGAGGCCGGACCACTCGTCGGTGATCGGACCGCGGTCGGTCCGCCCGGCCTCGGCGTCCGCGAGCACCGTCGCGGCCCGCTCCACATCCCACTCGGTCACGGTCATGCCGCCCTACCCTTTTCCGCCGCGAGTTGGATCGCGATGTCGATGATCATGTCTTCCTGGCCGCCGACGTAGCCGGCCTCGCCCACCCGCCGGAGGATCTCGTGCGCGGGTACGCCGTACCGTTCGGCCGCGCGCTCGGCGTGCAGCAGGAAGGAGGAGTACACACCGGCGTGGCCCTGCACGATCGCGTTGCGCTCGGCCCAGGGGAGCCGGGGGATGAACGGCAGTGCCACCTCCGCTGCCGCTTCGAGCAGCTTGGGCAGGTCGAGTCCGGTGCGTACGCCCATCTTCGAGAACGCGGCCGCGAGCACCTCGGTCGGCGAGTTGCCGGCACCGGCGCCGAGCGCGCACAGTGTGCCGTCGATCTGCCGCGCGCCGGCCTGGTAGGCCACCAGTGAGTTCGCCACGCCCAGGCACAGGTTCTGGTGACCGTGCAGGCCCACCTGGGCCTCGCCGCCGATCTCCGCGACCAGTGCGTCCACCCGGGCACGGGCATCGTCGGGCAGCAGCGCCCCGGCCGAGTCGACCACGTACACGCACTGGCATCCGGCGTCGACCATGATCCGGGCCTGTGCCGCCAGTTCCTTCGGGGTGATCATGTGCGACAGCATCAGGAAGCCGACGGTTTCCATCCCGAGCTCGCGTGCGGCGCCGAACTGCTGGAGGGACACGTCCGCTTCGGTGCAGTGGGTCGCGATGCGCGCCACCTGGGCGCCTGCGTCGTAGGCCTGCCTCAGGTTCTCGATGGTGCCCAGGCCCGGCAGCAACAGCACGGCGATACGGGCCAGTTCGGCCTCGTCGACGGCTGCCGCCACCAGTTTGATCTCGTCCTCGGCGGAGAAGCCGTAGTTGAAGCTGGACCCGCCGAGGCCGTCGCCGTGGCTCACCTCGATCACCCGCACGCCGGACGCGTCCAACGCCCGCACCACATCGCGGACCTGCTTCTCGGTGAAGCGGTGCGACATGGCGTGGCTGCCGTCGCGCAGCGTGGTGTCGGTGATCCGGACGTCGACGGTCCCGTCGTCGACCTGCTCGATCCGCTCGTTCATCAGGCCACCACCTTCGTCTCGGCGAGCAGCTCGCCCACCCGGGCGGCGGCCGCGGTCATGATGTCCAGGTTGCCCGCCCACGGCGGCAGATGGTCCCCGGCGCCGCGCACCTCCAGGAACACCCCCACCCGGGCCCGGCCGTTCCAGCCCTCGCGCGGGTCGTCGAACTGCGGGTCGCTGCGGAGCGTGTATCCGGGAACGTACTTCCGGACCTCGTCCACCATGCGGTGGACCGACGCGGTGATCGCGTCCCGGTCCGCATCGGGGTCGATGGCGCAGAACACCGTGTCCCGCATGATCACCGGGGGCGTGGCCGGGTTGAGGATGATGATGGCCTTGCCGCGTGCGGCGCCGCCGACCTCGGCGATCGCCCTCGACGTGGTCTCGGTGAACTCGTCGAGGTTCGCGCGTGTGCCCGGACCCGCCGAGCGCGAGGCGATCGACGCCACGATCTCCGCGTACGGCACCTCCGTCACGCGTGACACGGCGTGCACGATCGGGATCGTCGCCTGCCCGCCACAGGTGATCATGTTGACGTTCGGGGCGTCCAGATGGGCCGGCAGGTTGACCGGCGGGCACACGAACGGTCCCACCGCCGCCGGGGTCAGATCGACCGCCCGGATGCCTGCCTCGGCATAGCGCGGGGCGTTCGCGGCGTGCGCCTTCGCACTCGTGGCCTCGAACACCACGTCCGGCAGCTCTGGCCTGCTCAGCAGCCAGTCCACGCCCTCGGCGGAGGTCTCCAGGCCGAGTTCGGCAGCCCGGGCCAGTCCGTCGCTGGCGGGGTCGACCCCGACCATGTAGCGCACCTCGACGTGCTCGCTTCGTCGCAGCTTCGCGAGCAGATCGGTGCCGATGTTGCCCGGGCCCACGATGGCCGCCGTCGTCTTCATCGCCGGTTTCCTGTCACTGGATTCCATGCCGTCGCGTCTCCTGACGCCGAATTCGCTGTCCTCATGCGCCCGCCACCCCCGCGGCTTCCTTGGAGAAGCGGGCCGTCACCGAGCCGAGACCGGCGAACGTCGCCGTCACCACGTCACCCGCGTCGGCCGGCACAGCCGCGGTGACCGAACCGGGCAGCACCACATGGCCCGCCTGCAACGTCACCCCCCGCGCGCCGAGCGTGTTGGCCAGCCACACCAGGGCGTTCAGCGGGGAGCCGAGCACCACGCCCAGGGCGCCGGTGCCGACGATCTCGCCGTTGCGGTACAGCACCGCTCCCGCCCGGCGGATGTCCACCTGGGACAGGGGGAGTGCCGTGCTGCCCAGCACCACGCCGCCCGACGACGCGTTGTCCGCGATCGTGTCGACCAGGGTGATCTTCCAGTCCCGGACGCGGGTGTCGATGATCTCCAGCGCCGGCAGCACGAAGTCCACGGCCGCCGCGGCCTCGGCCACGGTGACCCCGGGGCCGCTCAGCGGCTTTCCCAGCACGAACGCGATCTCCGGCTCCACTCGCGGTGCCAGGAACGCCGAGGGGTCGATCGGCTGCGACTCCAGGTGGAACATCGTGTCCATCAGGTGGCCGAAGTCCGGCTCATCCACCCCGAGTTGGCGCTGCATGGCCGGCGCGGTCAGCCCCACCTTGTGACCTTTGACCACCGCGCCGTCGCGCACCCACTGCTCGACCTGGGTTTTCTGGATCGCGTATGCGTCGTCCACGTCCAGGCCCGGAAAGCGCCCGGTCAGGGGCTCGATCGACTCGCCGGTGCGGTAGACGCCGAGCAGGGCCCGCGCCGCCTCCGACCGTGTTTCCGTGTCCATCAGTCACCTCGTTGCTCACTGCGGCTGCTGTGCGAGCCGCGTCGTCGGCGGCTCCGCCTCCCCCAAACTGTGTACACTTTGGCCTCGCCTCGTCAAGGCGTTGACATCACCAGAAAGTGTATGCACTCTGGCTCTGAGATGGCCGAGTGAAGCCGGGGCGGGCCCGGTCCGCTGCCGGGCCCGCCGCACCCTCCCCGTCACCCGGCCGTCGAGGCCGCACGGGATGTCCCACCGCGACGTGCCGCACATCGACGTGCCGCACATGGAGGAGCCGAGATGACGAGTGTTCCGGAGCTGCAGAAGGACGACACGGTCTTCGCCTCACTGTTCACGCCGCTGCGGCTGGGCCACCGCACCGCGCGCAACCGCATCGTCCACGCGCCGATGTCGGTCTGCTACGGCGACGCCGACGGCTTCGTCACGCGTCCCCAGGTCGAGCACTACGCCCGCCGTGCGCAGGGCGGAGCCGGCACGGTGATCACCGAGAACTTCGCCGTCAACGTCTCCGGGCGGCAGATGCCGCTGCAGAACCTGGTGGACGGCGAAGAGCGGCTGTCCGGCCTGCGCCAACTGGCCGACGAGATCCACCGGCACGGCGCGCTCGCCATGGTCCAGCTCGTGCACGCGGGCCGCTACGCCGGTCCCTGGGACGTCTACGAGAGCCGCCGCCGGCTGGCTCCGTCGGCGGTGCCGTTCGAGCTCACACCCGGCCGCACGGTCACTCCGCAGGAGATCACCCCCGAGGAGATCCAGGAGACGATCGCGGCCTTCGGCCAGGCCGCCGCACTGTGCGAACGCGCCGGCTTCGACGGCGTCGACGTGCATGCGGCGCAGGGGTTCCTCATCTCCGGATTCCTCTCGTCGCGCACCAACCAACGCACCGACGACTGGGGCGGCGACTTCGACGGGCGCGTGCGCTTCGCGCTGGAGGTCGTGCGCGAGGTGGTGCGCCGTACCGGCCCCGACTTCGTCGTCGGCGTCCATCTGATGAGCGACGAACGTGTCGAAGGCGGCTGGACGCTCGACGACTCCGTCCGGCTCGCCCCGCTCCTTGAGGCCGCCGGCGCGGACTTCCTGTTCGGCATCCCCACCACCTTCGAGACGATGCGACTGCCCGCCAACGACGGGCTCATGGGCCGGCGCGGCTACGCGCTCGCCGACAACGCGGCGCTGGCGCTCGCCACCCGCCTGCCCGTCGTGGCGGGCGGCGGGCTCGGCGACCCGCTCGCCGCCGTGCACGCCCTGGAGCGGGGCCATGCCTCCGCGATCGCCCTGGCGCGACCGCTGTTCACCGACCCGGACTGGCCGAGCAAGGTGTCCGACGGCGCCCTGGACGCCGTACGGAGCTGCCCGTGTGCGACCGCCCGCTGTCTGCGCACCCAGCTCACCGGGGCGGTGTGCGAGAGCTGGCCCGCCGAGACGATCGAACGCGGCTACTTCGGATACGACAACGACAACCACGGCGAGAGGGCCCACTCGTGATCACGCTCACCGACATCGCATACGTACGTTCCGGCGCCGCCGACCTGGAGAAGGCGACCCGCTTCGCGACCGAGATCGTGGGCCTGCAGCAGGTCGACACCGGCGAGCCAGGGGTCGCACATCTGCGGGCCGACCGCAGGCACCACAGCCTGGCCCTGGTCGAGGGACCCTCGGGAGTGATCGCCTCCGCCTTCACCGTGGCCGACGAGGACGCGCTCGCCCTGGCCGAGACCGAGCTCGAACAGCGAGGGATCCGAGTCGCGCGCGGTGACGCCGACGCGGCGCGTTCACGGCACGTCACCCGGTTCATCGCCTTCGACGACCCCTTCGGCAACCGGGTCGAGCTGGTGACGGGCCAGGAGACGATGGCCGAGCCGGTCCGGCTCACCCGCCCGTCGTCGGGGATCAGCGAGTTCGGGCACATGTGCTTCGACGCGCCCGACGTCCGCGAGGCCCACCGCTTCTGGTCCACCACGTTCAACGCCCGGGCCTCGGACTGGATCGGTGACAACGCCTGCCTCATGCGCATCGACCAGGTCCACCACAAGCTCGCGGTGTTCCGCGGCGACGGCCCCGGTCTGTGCCACGTCAACTTCCAGACGGCCACGCTCGACGACATCTTCCGCAACTGGAACTTCCTGCGCGACAACGCGGTCGACATCGTGATGGGCCCTGGCAAACACCCCACGTCCGGCTCGGTGTTCATCTACTTCCGAGGCCCCGAGGGCATCACGTACGAGTACGCCACCGGAGGCCTTCCGATCGACGAGGCCACCTGGGTGGTGCGGACCTTCGACTCCGCCCGTCCCGAGTCCCTCGACATGTGGCAGGGGCCGGTGTCGCGCCCGTCGACCCAGCCTCAACTGCCCTCCTCAGCGGCCGTCGACGCTCCATGATCCGGCCGCTGAGGAGGATGCACTTCCTCGATCAATGAGCTCGAACGGCTCGATCAGGCGATGCCGACAGTCGGCTGAATCTCACCTTCCCTACCCGCTATCTGCATACACTTTCTCTGTGTGTCTGACGAAGGAGTCACCATGCGACACGAAGGCCGGATCGCGGTCATCACCGGGGCGGCCGCCGGCATAGGCCGCGCCTACGCCCTCCGGCTCGCCGCCGAGGGTGCCGCCGTGGCGGTGCTGGACCGGGCGGACGGCACCCCGGTCGTGAAGGAGATCCTTGACGCGGGCGGCCGGGCCATAGCCGTGCAGTCCGATCTGACGGACCCCGCCTCCGTGGCAGCCGCTCAGGACGAGATCGCCGATCAGCTCGGAGCGGCCGACATCCTGGTCAACAACGCCGGGATGTATCCCAACCAGCCCTTCGAGACCATGACGTTCGAAGACTGGCGTGCGGTGTTCACCCTCAACACCGACGCCTTGTTCCACACGGCCAAGGCGTTCGTGCCGGCCATGCGCGAACGGGGCTGGGGCCGGATCGTCAACATGACGTCGAACTCCGTCGGCCTGGTCATCCCCGGCTTCACGCACTACGTGGCCAGCAAGATGGCCGTGATCGGCTTCACCCGGGGCCTGGCCACCGACCTGGCCGACGCGGGCATCACGGTCAACTCCATCGCCCCCAGCCTGGTACGGACGTCGACGACCGAGGCCGGGCCGGCGGAGTTCTTCGAGGTGGTCCCGCAGCTGCAGGCCATCCACCAGGTACAGGTCCCCGAGGACCTCACCGGCATGCTGTCGTTCCTCGTCTCCGACGACGCCGCGTTCATCACGGGCCAGACGGTGTACGTCGACGGCGGGCTCGTGCGGTCATGACGACGGTGGGGGAGACGGCCTCCCCGACTGGTACCGCCCCGGTGGTCACCGCGCTGGTCGAGGCCGCTCATGTGCTGGCCGGCCTCGGGCTGGTCACGGCCTTCGGGCATGTGTCGGTGCGGCACGGCGACTCCGTGCTCATCACGCCGCCGAAGGAGCTGGACCTGGTCGCCCCCGGCGAGTTGGTCGAGATCCCCCTGGCCGCCGACACCTTGCCCGCCGGAGCGCCCCCCGAAGCGTGGGGGCACCTGGCGGTGTACCGAGCGCGGCCCGACGTCACGGCGGTCGCGCGGGCCCAGCCCGAGGCGGTCCTCGCCGGCGGTGCCGTGGCCGACCGGATCACTCCGCTGCACGGCCAGGCCGCATGGCTCGGCGCCTCGATCCCGGTGCACGACGATGCCCGGCTGCTGCGCTCCGCCGAGCGCGCCGAGCGCGCGGCCCGCACACTCGGCGACTCCGACGCGCTGGTGCTGCGCGGCAACGGAGCCCTGACCACCGGGGCCAGCCCCGGTCTCGCCGTGACCCGCATGTGGCTGCTCGACGCCGCGTGCCGGATACACCTCGCGGCACACGGCGCGGGTCCGGTGACGGCGCTGAGCCCGGAGGAGATCGCGGCCTGGCGAGCGTCCGCCCCGCCGCTGCTGGAGCGGTTGTGGGCGCATCTGCGACGCACCGCCGGGACGGTGTGACTCCGTTCCCCGCCGGCGAATGTCCGCACATGTTCCGAGGAAGGAAGCGGTATGGGTACGACCGTAAGTGCCGGGAATCGCCTGGCCGGCAAGAGGGTGCTGATCACCGGTACAGGAGGCGGACAGGGTGCCGCCGCGCAGGAGCTCTTCGCGCAGGAAGGCGCACGGATCGTCGGCTGTGATGTGGCGCAGGGTGCCGCCGAGTCCACCGCGCTCAAGCTCGCCGAACAGGGGCATGACGTCCACGGACACACCGTCGACCTCGCTGATCCCGAAGCGGCACGGGCCTGGGTGGAGGATGCCGCCGCGAGCCTCGGCGGCATCGACGTGCTCTACAACAACGCGGCGGGCTTCGGCTTCGCGCCCTTCGCCGACTTCACCGTCGAGCTCTGGCGGCATGTGATGCGGGTCGAGCTGGACATCGTCTTCCACACCACCCATCCCGCCTGGGCCCATCTCCGGCAGAGCGGCGGGGCGATCATCAACACGGCCTCGATATCGGGTCTGCGGGGCATCGGCGGCCTCGGGCAGGCCGCCCACTCCGCGGCCAAGGGCGGCGTCATCGCCCTGACCCGCACACTCGCCGCGGAAGGCGCACCCGACGGCATCCGTGCCAACGCGATCTCCCCAGGCTTCGTCGCGTCACCGGCCACCGACGCCGCGGTCGACGACCAGGGCCGACAGTACATGCTCGACATGCACCTGATCCAGCGAGCCGGAACCGGGCCCGACGTCGCCGCCCTCGCTCTGTATCTCGCCTCCGACGAATCGAGCTGGGTCACGGGACAGAACATCTCCGTGGACGGCGGCTGGACCGCGGGTTACCGCTGACCCGCGATTCCATTGGCTGACCAATACAATGGGTGAGATGAGTCCCCGGCCGAACCGTCAGTGCCGGGGACATGACCTGTCCGCCAGGAGGATCGACAGTCATGCCACCGGAATCCCGTTCCGTCGAGGAGACGGAGAACAACGTGCCGGCCGTCGCCGACGCCCCGATGAGCGCGGCTCTCTTCCGCGCGGCCCGGGTGCACCGGCTCGTGGCCGGTGGTCTGCTGCGTGACACCGGCCTCTATACGGGCCAGGAGCTGCTGATGATGCAGCTGTGGGAGCGCGGCGAGCAGCGTCAGGCGGACCTGATCAAGACGCTCGGCCTGGACCCGTCGACCGTCACGAAGATGCTCCAGCGCCTCGAACAGTCGGGCTTCGTCACCCGCAAGCCGTCCCCCGACGACCGCCGGGCCGTCGTCGTGAGCGCCACCCGCGCGGGCCACGCGCTGCGCGACCGCGTCAGGCAGGCGTGGCGTGAACTGGAGGAGGCCACCGCGGCAGGCTTCACCAAGGCGGAGTTCGAGCAGGCCATGCACGTGCTGGCCCGGATCGAGGCGAACCTCACGACGTCGCCGTCCACTGTCGGCGCCATGGACGACACCTCCGACTCCTGACGCAGGGTCGGCGCTCCCGAGGCCCGCGCGTCTGGTCTGTATGCCCCCGACGATCGCCCGCCCATGGTGGGCGTACCGGCCGTTTCGAGCCGATGACCGGGGGGCGTGGCGTCGGCCTGCTTCCTCCCGTGGAGGGCGCCCAGCGCCATGACGTCTGCGGCACGGACTCCAGCCGGGTTGCGGTCGAACCAGGGTCATTGCGTCTAAAACCCCAATTCGTTTACTTGGGCGACCAATGTATAGTGGAAAATGATTGATTGGTCGACCAATGGGCCGCGTTGTGGCCACGAGTGCCGGCTACCTGAACGCGTGCTCGCGGCCTGTGACCTGCGATGCGCGGCGCCGTGCGTCGCGTTGTCGCGGGCGGCCCGGCCGGCGCACCGGATCGACAAAGGAGTCACCATGTCTGACCGGATCAACGAGCGCCCGGTGGCCGGGCGGCACGAGGGCCGGACCGCGGTCATCACCGGAGCCGCCGCCGGCATCGGTCGCGCCTACGCCCTGCGACTGGCTGCCGAGGGTGCCGCCGTCGCGGTGCTCGACCGAGCCGATGGCACCCCGGTGGTCAAGGAGATTCACGACGCGGGCGGCCGGGCCATCGCCGTGCAGACCGATCTCACCGACCCGGCCGCCGTGGCGGCTGCCCAGAAGGAGATCGCGGAGCACTTCGGTGGGGCCGACATCCTGGTCAACAACGCCGGCATCTACCCGAATCAGCCGTTCGAGACCATCACCTTCGAACAGTGGCGAGCGGTGTTCACCCTCAACGTCGATGCCCTGTTCCACACCGTCAAGGCGTTCACGCCGGGCATGCGGGAGCGGGGCTGGGGCCGGATCGTCAACATGACGTCGAACTCCGTCGCCATGGTCATCCCGGGCTTCTCGCACTACGCGGCGAGCAAGATGGCCGCGATCGGCTTCACTCGCGGGCTGGCCACCGACCTGGCCGACGCGGGCATCACCGTCAACGCGATCGCTCCGAGCATGGTCAGGACGGCGACGACGGAGGCCGGGCCCGCGGATCTCTTCGAGGCGGTCCCGCAGATGCAGGCCATCCGGCGGCTGCAGGTTCCCGAGGACCTGACGGGCATGCTGTCGTTCCTCGTCTCCGACGACGCCTCGTTCATCACCGGCCAGACACTCTTCGTCGACGGCGGACTCGTCCGGTCCTGAGTGCGGCAGTGGTGGTCACCTCGCCGGTGCGGTCGAGGTGACCACCGCGTCGGTGCAGGTCGCTCACGTTTTGGCCGCCCCGGGACGGTGATGACGTCGGGGGCTGACGTCCTTTTCTCCGGAGTGCAGCCCTCATGTGATCCAGGCCCGTGCCGGCACGGTCCTGGCGCATCTGTGGCGGACCAGTGCGGTCGGAGCGATGCGGTCCCGACCCGGCATCTGATTCGGTCGACGGAGAGCGGATCCCGGCTACCGTCCCGGACGTGAACCCGTTGCGGGGAAGCGAGCCATCCGCTGCTGCCCGGCAGCCGCAGGAGGTTCGGAATCGAGGAACTCGGTCATCACGTGCAAAGCGTGAGCGAGGGTCTCGCCGAGTGCCGGGCCGTTCTCCTGATCGGGCAGTAGCGCCCAGTCCTCCACCGCGATGCGCAGCGCGGCATTCAGCATGCCTGCTTCGAGCCGGACCGCGAGGTCGTGCTCGGACCGGTCGCTGCTGCCGGCGATGGCGCGGGCGAACACGGCCTCTGCGTCGAAGTGCGTTTCCAGCCATACGGCGCGCAATCCAGGCTCGTCGCGACTCAGACGCACGAGGTTGCGCAGCGCTTTGAGATGCGGCACGTCGATCACACCGGGATCGTCGGCGCTCGGCATCGCCCGGGCGAGTGAGGTGCCTCCTCGCCAGTAGTCCCGTAGGCGTTCGGTCACCATGTCCAGGCCCGCCGTGAGCAAGGGGCGCGCACACTCCTCCTTGGAGCGGAAGTACCGCCACAACGTGCGAGTGGACACCCCGGCGGCCGAGGCGATGTCCTCCGCGGTGGTCGCCGCCACGCCCTGGGCGACGAAGAGTCGGACCGCCTCTTCAGCGATCTCCATACGCGTCGTTTCGCGGCGCCGCTCCGTCAGCGGCGGCCGCCCCATGGGGCTACCGGGTTGCCCGCCCATCCACCCCTCCTCGACAAGGATCCGCCGATCTTAGTTCATGTCGCACTGCGACCTTGTGGCACAGTGCGACAGCTGGTGCTACGGTGACGCACGCGTTGCCCATTACATGGACATGCCAATTAGCGCTTGATGGTGGCGGCTTCCAGGGAGCAGGTCGTCGCTCCGCTCGCTGTCGCCGCTGGTGGAGTCCGTGTCGCTTGAGCCACGAATCCGAGCTCGACCCCCACAGTCCGGCCCTCGTGGGCCCGCAGCCCACGTCGGCCCTCCCGACGGGAGTCTCATGTCCGACGACGTTTCCCTCCGACTCGCTTCCCCCCACCCCGAGTCCCGCATCAGCCGCCGTCAGGTGCTCGGCGCGGCAGCACTCGGCGCGGCGGCCTTCGCCGGGTCCGCGGCCGGTGCCGGTGAGGCGGCCGCTGCGTCCGCCGCCTCCGCGTCCGTGACGGAACTGCGTGAACGTGCCGTGGTCGTCGGCACCGGTTTCGGCGGCGGTGTGACCGCGTTGCGGCTGGCCCAGGCCGGGGTGTCCACCCTGGTCCTGGAGCGCGGACTGCGCTGGCGCACCGGCCCGAACGCGACCACGTTCTGCCGCTTCGCGAACATGGACAACCGTTCCGCCTGGCTCACCGACCACGCCATCGTCGGCGGGGTCGAGAAGACGTGGACGCCGTACACAGGCGTGCTCGAAGCTGTCGTGGGAAACGGCATGACCGCGATGTGCGGGGCCGCGGTCGGCGGCGGTTCGCTCATGTACCACGGCATGACCCTGCAGCCCGCCAAGGCGGACTTCGCCACGTCCATCCCGACGGCGGCCGACCTCTACGACGACCTGAACCTGTGGGCCTACCCCACGGTCGCGCGGATGCTGGGCGTCTCCACCGTCCCCTACGACGTGCTGGCCTCCGACCCGTACGCTTCCTCCCGCCTGTTCCAGGACGTCGTCTCCAAGGCGGGCCTGACTCCGTTCAAGGTGCCGCTGCCCATCGACTGGAGCTATGTCCGGGGCGAGTTGACGGGTCAGTACGACCCGACCTACACCACCAGCGACATCGCCTTCGGTGTCAACAACGGCGGCAAGCACTCCATCGACGTCACCTACCTCGCCCAGGCGGAGTCCACCGGCCTGGTGCGGGTGGCGCCGCTGCACGTCGTGCGCGACCTGGCGATGGACGCGAACAAGCGCTGGGTGCTGACGGTCGACCGCATCGACACCGCCGGCGCCGTCCAGGAGCGGATCCGCATCACCGCGGACGCCGTGTTCCTGAACGCGGGCTCACCTGGCACCACCCGCCTCCTGGTCAAGTCCCGCGCCAAGGGTCTCGTCCCCGACCTTCCCGACGCCATCGGCACCCGGTGGGGCAACAACGGCGACCGCATCTGGGCCTGGATCAACCCGACGGGCGACGCCGGCACCCAGCAGGGCGGACCGGCCTGCATCGGAGGGCGCGACCCGAACAGCTCCATCCCGCTCACCGTCATCCACGCAGGCTCACCCATCCAGCAGACCGGCGTCACGGCACTGACCGTGGTCGGCTTCGGCATCGTCGACGGCGCGGGCACCTGGGCCTACGACGCCGACGCCGACGACGCCGTGCTGACCTGGCCGACCGACGCCGACGCCGAACTGCAGGCACTGATCGCCGCCAGGATGCGGGACATCGCCACCGCCGGCGGCGGCCTGATGATCGACACCGACGCGGGCGCCCCTTCCACCTGGCACGCCCTGGGCGGCGTACCGATGGGCGAGGCCGTCGACCTCTACGGCCGGGTCCTGGGTCACAAGGGTCTGTACGTCCTCGACGGCGCCCGCATTCCCGGCTCCACCGGCGCCTGCAACCCGTCGATGACCATCGCCGCCCTCGCCGAACACAGCATGCGGACCATCGTCCGTCAGGACCTCGGACGCGTCTTCTGAGCCTTCACGGGCCTGTCGACCGGCTCCCGTCGTCCTCGCGTTCTCCCGGGTGATCGCCAGTTGGGGCGCAGTGCTGCGAGCTGCGCCCCTTCCAGGTGCTTGCGGACACTCCGCGGTCACCGATCTCCGGCTCCCGCATTCCGTTGGCTGGCCAATGCGTCGAGGCGGGATGACTGCTGGAGCGAAGCCGCCGAATGATTTCCTTGGTCGACCAATGTATACTTGGAGAGAATTGATTGGCCGACCATATTTTGGAGCCTCCGTGACCACCTCCTTCGAGCCGCTCAACCTCTCCGGCAAGACCCTGAACAACCGCATCGTGATGTCGCCGATGACGCGCAGCCGCGCCTACGGCCCCGACCAGACGCCCATCGAGGCGACGGCCGTGTACTACTCCCAGCGCGCCTCGGCCGGCCTGATCATCTCCGAGGGCATCCAGCCCAACGTGGTCGGCCAGGGCTACCCCAACACCCCCGGCCTGCACAGCTCCGCCCAGGTGGAGGCCTGGCGCCGGGTGACCGACGCCGTGCACGACAAGGGTGGCGTGATCTTCGCCCAGCTCATGCACACCGGCCGCATCGGCCACCCCAGCCTGCTGCCCGACGGCGTGACCTCCGTGGCCCCCTCGGCGGTCGCCGCGGACACCAAGGTCTTCACCGCCGAGGGCCTGCAGCCCAGCGGCACCCCGAAGGAACTCACCCCGGCCGAGATCGAGCAGACGATCGCCGACTTCGCCTCCGCTGCCCGCAATGCGATCGACGCGGGCTTCGACGGGGTCGAGATCCACGGTGCCAACGGCTACCTGATCCAGCAGTTCCTCTCCGACAACGCCAACCTCCGTGACGACGAGTGGGGTGGCACCGTCCAGGGCCGTATCCGCTTCGGCGTGGAGGTGGCCAAGGCGGTGGTCGAGGCGATCGGGGCCAACCGGGTCGGTTTCCGCATCTCGCCCGGAAACCCCTTCAACGACATCGCCGAAAGCAACCTGTCGAGCCTCTACGGCGAGCTGCTGACCGCGCTCTCCCCGCTCAGCCTGGCCTACCTCCACCTGATGGAGGGCCCGGACCGCGAACTGACCCTCCAGCTGCGCAAGCAGTGGCAGGGCACGTTCATCCTCAACCCTTTCACCCACCCGAGCCCCACCGGCCCGGACGCGCTGAGCCTGGTCGAGGACGGCACCACCGACGCGGTGTCGTACGGCGCGCTCTTCCTCGCCAACCCGGACCTGCCGCAGCGGCTCCAGCTGGGCGGCCCGTTCAACACCCCCGACACCGCGACGTTCTACGGCGGCGACGAGCGCGGCTACACCGACTACCCGGCGCTCGGCTGACCCCACCGGGGGCCCGTCTCGGGCCCCGCACGGGGTGGGCACCGCACAACTCCCGTACAGCGCACACGCATTGAACGGAAAGGTGAACGTCATGCCCTTGGCGCTGCTGGCCCTCGCAGTCGGAGCCTTCGGGATCGGCACCACGGAATTCGTGATCATGGGACTGCTCCCGGAGGTGGCGTCCGACTTCGGCGTCTCCATCCCGACAGCCGGTTTCCTGGTGACGGGCTACGCCCTCGGCGTCATGGTCGGCGCCCCGCTCATGACCATTCTGGGCACCCACGTCCCGCGCAAGCGGATGCTGATGCTGCTGATGGGCCTCTTCGTCGTCGGCAACCTGCTCTCCGCCGTCGCTCCCGTCTTCGCCGTGATGCTGATCGGCCGCGTGGTCGCCTCGCTCGCCCACGGTGCCTTCTTCGGCATCGGCACGGTGGTCGCGGCCGAGCTGGTGGTGCCGGAGAAGCGGGCCCGGGCGATCGCCCTGATGTTCACCGGCCTGACCGTCGCCAACGTCGTCGGCGTCCCGCTCGGCACGTTCGTCGGCCAGTCGGTCGGCTGGCGCGTCACCTTCGCGATCGTCGCGGCGCTCGGCGTCGTCGGACTCGCCGGCGTCGCCAGGCTGGTCCCGGACCTGCCCAGGCCCGAGGGCGTGCTCCTGCGCCATGAGCTGGCAGCCCTGAAGAACACACAGGTCCTGCTCGCCATGGCGATGACCGTGCTCGGCTTCGGCGGGGTCTTCGCGGCCGTCACCTACATCGCGCCGATGATGACCGACGTCGCCGGCTACGCGGACACCTCGGTGACCTGGCTCCTCGTCCTGTTCGGACTCGGCATGGTGGCCGGAAACCTGATCGGCGGCAGGTTCGCCGACCGCGCCCTGATGCCCCTGCTTTACGTCTCCCTCGGCGCCCTCGCCGCAGTGCTCGCGGTGTTCACGGTCACCGCGCACCACAAGGTCCTCGCCGCGATCACCCTCACCCTGGTCGGCGCGCTCGGGTTCGCCGCCGTTCCGCCGCTGCAGAAGCGGGTCCTGGACCATGCCTCAGGTGCCCCCACCCTGGCCTCGGCCGTCAACGTCGGCGCCTTCAACCTGGGCAACGCGCTCGCCGCCTGGCTCGGCGGCCTCGTGATCTCCGCGGGCCTCGGATACACGGCCCCGGCCGTGGTCGGCGCGCTGCTGGCTGCCGGGGCACTGGTCCTGGCCGTGCTGGCGGCGGCCCTCGAACGTCGCTCGCCGGCACGGCTCGGCGCGACGGACCGGACCGGGCCGCGGCCGACCGAGCAGGTCAACCGCTGAGGCGTGCCCAGGGGAGCGTTCGGACCGGGTCGGCCCGGAGCGCGGTGCTCGTTGGCCGGCCCGGTCCGAACGACACCCCTAGGGCGCGGCGAACATGGGGGAGGGGGCCGGCTCGGGCCGGTGCACACCCCGTGGGCGGTAGCCCAGTCGGTCCGACACCCCCACCAGATCGGCCAGCAGCCAGATGATGGCCAGCCACATCTCGGTACCCTGCAACCCCGGCTCCCGGCCGGGACCCGAGCCGCCCTCTCCCGCCGGGCCGAAACCGAAGCCGGCTCCGTCATGCCAGCGGCCCAGCGCCGACGTCAACTGCTCACTCGCCCACGCCCGCACCTCCTCCTCCCGATGACGGGTCTGACGTCCCGCGAGCCACAACGGATGCGCCACGTCCAGCACGTTGCACGCGTTGTGACGGCCCGCCGCGAACCAGCGCGGATCGCGGGCATGGGCCAGTACGGTGTCCACCACCCGCTCCGCATACGGCACGGGAAGCCCGAACTGCGCGAACGAGCCACGGGTCAACCGGTAATAACCGTTGACCAGTTGAAGCCGCCCCTCGGCCGGAGAGGGCGCCGTGCCCCACATGCCCGTCCACGGATCCACCCGGGTGCCCAGCCAGCCGAAGAGCGCCTCCAGCGCACCGGGGCCGTCCGACGTCCCACCATCCATGTCGCGATTGCGGTACGCACCGGTCGCCCAGCAGTCCACCCACGCGCCCGCCGCCCACGCCTGGGTCCGCCACGGCAACGCCTCAAGCCGTGCCACCAGTTGACGGGCCGTCATCCGGTCCACGGCGTGCACCGGGTGGATGAACCGGGACCCCAGCAGATCCAGCGCGTAGCCCACCGACAACACGTGGTACTCGGCCGCGCCGTCCTCGATCCATCCGTCCTGGGCCGGTGCGGGCAGCGTGCCCGGGCCCCCTCCGGGCGCGAGTTCGGGCACCAGTCCGCTCACCGGATCCTGCAACACACGCAGCCGCTCGGCGTGTTCGGCGGCGGTCAGCTGCTTCGGGGGTGCGCCCAGCAGCAGATCGGAGATCTCCACCGCGTCGCAGTGCGCGCGCACGGTCGCCGAGACGCCCGGCCGATCGCTGTAGCGGCCGGTGTCGTCGCTCCAGCAACGGGCCACCACATCGGCCGCCTGCGCCCGGGCCCGCTCGGCGAACTCGGCCACGGCGTCACCCGGTTCGCCCTTGGGCCCGGCGGCGCCCGATCCGCCGCGCCCGCGACGGTCCCGCAGCGGGCGGGCCGGATTGCCGGCGGCGATCGTCCACGGCGCAAGGTCCTTGGTGACGACGGCCCCGGCCCCCACCACGCAGTGATCGCCGATGGTCACCCCGTCCAGGACGACGACGTTCGAGCCGATCCACACGTCGTCGCCGACGACGATGCCCTTGCTCGTCAGCGGCTGCCGGTGCACGGGTTCGTCCGGGGCGAAACCGTGGTTGAAACCGAGCAGGGAAGCGTGCGCGCCGATCCGTACCCCGTTCCCGAGCGTCACCCGCCCCCGAACCGTCGCGTACGGATTGACCGAACAGTCACGCCCGGCCCGCACCTCACCCGTGACATAGGCGTAGCCGGCGATGTATGAGTCGGCGCCGAGACTCAGCACATCGGTGAACACGGCAGCGGCCGAAGAGACATAGCAGCGCGGCCCGAGACTCGCCCCGGCCTCGGCCAGACGCTCCTGGTGCGTGCTCTGGGCCACGCGCTGGGCGGCAGAGGCCCGGTGCGCGAAATCCCAGGGACAGTAGTCGAAATATGAGTCTTTGACGCCATCTTCCTGATCCACGCACGTCAGCATAGATAGCGCTTACTATCCGGGCAACAGTGCTACGCGCGCTGTCGGCGCCGTCTCGGCGCGCTCGATCCCGACCCGGGGCCAGGCAGTGGTTCATCGCCCACCGCAGGCAATCCGGGGCGTCCTCACCACGTGGTTCACGAGCCGGCCGTGCACCTTGGGTGTGCGCGCCTCACTCACCGTGGAGTCCAGCCCGTCCCGTCCGGGCGCCCGGGGACGACGGATCGCGATCGCCGGCAGTCCGGCCGCGGCGCCATCCGTCTCCCGGAGCCGGCCCGTGCGTTCCCGCCGCGTCCACGGCCGTTTCGCGAGCGTGCGCGGTTCGCCGAGGTTCACACCGTGATCGTCACCGTGACTCTCGTTCACCGCGCGCGCCTTCGCGTCCACCGGCTCAGCCGTCACCCACTCGACCGGCGTCGTCTCCACCACCGGAGCATCCTGGCCGTGGCCTCCCGTCCTTCACCCGTGGGATTCGGCCTACGGGGAAGCGCCTCATCGCGGGACGGCTGCTCCCGCGGTGAGGCGAAGCGAGCGGCCGGAGTTGGCCGGGTGGTCAGCCGGCGGCGGATGGTGCGTTGGGGTCGGGAAGGCTTCCCGCGGAGTAGGCGCCGATGAGACCGCCGTCGACGACGATGACCTGTGCGGTGACGAAGGCGGCGTCGTCGGAGGCGAGATAGGCGGCTGCCGCGGCGATGTCGTCGGGGACTCCGGCGCGCCTGATGGGCTGGCCGTGTGCGAGCTTCTCGGCGATGGCCGCGGTCAGCAGGGCGGCCGCCTCCCCTTCGAGACCCTCACCCTTCGCTTGAAGGTTGGTCACGACGCCGCCCGGGGCGATCGCGTTGACCCGGATGCCGTGCGGCGCCTGCTCCAGGGCAACGGAACGGGTGAGGCCGACGATCCCCGCCTTGCACGCGGAGTAGATGTGCGGGCCGAGTCCGCCCTGCAGCGCGGAGACGGACGTGGTGCTGATGACGGAGCCGCCCGTGCCCTGCGCCTGCATGACGCGGCAGGCGTGCTTCATGCCCAGGGCGATACTCCGTAGGTTCACGGCCACGGTGCGGTCGAAGGCAGCGGCGTCCAACTCGGTGATCGGTCCTTGTACTCCGGCGATGCCGGCGTTGCCGTAGAACACGTCCAGGGCGCCGTGTCCGTCGACCGCGGCGGCGACCAGCGCCTCGATGTCGCTCTCGACGCTCACGTCACACCGTACGAACGTGCCGCCGATCTCGTCGGCCACCTGCTTGCCCGCCGCCTCGTCCACGTCGGCCACCACCACGGTGGCCCCCTCGGCGGCGAACCGGCGGGCCGCTCCCGCACCGATTCCGCTCGCCGCACCGGTGATCACGGCGACCTTGCCCGACAACCTCGACATGTGCGTCTCCTTCGTATAGGTCATGCGTTGTCCGCCTCCGGTGCCGTCTCCATCGGAGGCGGTCCGCTGATCCCGGCCAGGAGGCCGCCGTCGGCGATGAACTCGGCGCCGGTCGAGAAGGACGACTCGTCACTCGCCAGGAAGACGACGAGCCGTGCGATCTCCGCGGGGTCGCCGGCCCGGCCGAGGGCGAACTGGCTCAGGTCCGGGGACGCCCCCGCCGTCATCGGGGTGGTGATGAAGCCCGGGTGGACCGAGTTGACCCGGATCCCGTACCGCCCCAGGTCGAGGGCCGCGGCCTTGGTCAGACCGACCACCCCGAACTTGGAGGCCACGTAGCCGGGCACCCACGGGGCTCCCAGCAGTCCGTTGACGGACGACATGTTGACGATCGAGGCGGGTGTCGCCTGCTTCAGGGCCGGGATCGCCGCCTTCATGCCGTTGAACACCCCGGTGAGGTTGACCGCGATGACCGCCTCCCAGTCGGCGTGCGTGTAGGCGTCGATGGGCCCGAAGTTCGCGATGCCCGCGTTGTTGACCAGTGTGGTGAGCCTGCCGTAAGTGTCGACGGCCGTTGTCACGGCCGACTCCCAGTCCGTCGGCTTCGTCACGTCGAGGTGGACGTAGGTCGCCGCCGGTCCGATCTCCTGGGCCAGTGCCTGTCCCTCCGCGTCCTGGAGGTCACCGATGACCACCTGCCCGCCCTCGGCGGCCACCGCCCGCGCGACGGCCGCGCCGATCCCGCCGGCACCACCGCTCACCAGCGCGACCTTTTCTTTCAGTCGAGACACGGGTATCTCCTTCTTCCGTGGTTTCGGTCGGCCGGGCGACTTCGGTCGACGCCCAGGCAGCCCCGTTCGAGTTCGCCAATGTCGGCGCGCAGTTCGGCGGTCGTGCGTTCGCTCTCGACCCGGCCGTTCACCAGCAGGTAGGCGCGGTCGGCCACATCGAGCACGGGCCGGGCGAACTGCTAGACGTGGCCGACCGCCATCCCCCGGTCCGAGGCTTCACGCAGGGCGGTCATGAGCCGCTGGACGGTGCGGGGGCCAGCCCGAAGGACAGCGCGGCGACGAGCAGCAGCTTCGGCTCACGTGAGAGGACGGCGGCGAGCCCGAGCATCTGCTGTTCGCCGCCGGACAGCAGGCCCGTGGGCTTGTCGAGGTGGCGTTCGCGTTCCGGGAACAGGGCCGGCATCGTGTCGTTGTTCGAGTCCGTGGCGCCGCGGGCGGACAACACGAGTACGCACGATTCCTCCAGAGAGATGGGGCTCGCACTGCGCGGCGGCAGCAGGATGGGGGAGCGCTGAAAGGAGGCAGGCACTTGCTGCGGAGCTGGGAACATCACCGTCAAGCCCCCCGTGGCGTGACTTCACCGGCACGGGGGCTTATGGGTCAGCCGACCTGTCGGACGAAGTCGGCACAGCGCTCGCCGACCATGATCGCGGGCGCGTTGGTGTTCCCGGACGGGACCGACGGCATCACGGAGGCGTCCGCGACGCGGAGTCCGGGCACCCCGTGGACGCGCAGCGTGGGGTCGACGACCGAGTCCGGGTCGGTGCCCATCCGGCAGGTGCCCACCTGGTGGTGGTAGCTCTGCAGGGTGCGCCGCACATAGGCGGCGATCTCCGCGTCGCTGCGGACCCCCGGGCCCGGTGCGATCTCCACGGTCCGCCAGTCGGCCAGCGCCTTCTCGGCCGCGATCTCGCGGGTCATCCGGATCGCGGCGACCAGGGCGGCGAGGTCGGCGGGATCCGCGAGGTAGTTGGGGTCCAGCACGGGTGTGTCCGCCGGATCGGCCGAACGCAGCCTGATGCTGCCCCTGCTCAGCGGACGAACGTGCCCCGCCAGGACGGTCCAGCCGTGTCCCGAGGCCGGGACGCGGTAGCCCGGCACCGGCAGCGGGACGTGCGACATCAGCGGCTGCAGGTCGGGGACGGGCTGAGCGGCGTCGCTCCGCGCGAAGTACTGCGCCTCCAGCTTGTTCTCCTGGCCGTCCGGGATCAGGGACGGTGACTCCCAGACCATGGGCGCGATGGTGTGGTCGTGCAGGTTCCGGCCCACCCCCGGCAGATCGGCCCGCACCGGAATGCCGAGCGCACGCAGCTCGTCGGCCGGGCCGATCCCGCTGAGCAGCAGCAACTGCGCGGAGCCGATGGTGCCGCCGGAAAGGATCACGTCCCCGGAGCAACGGAAGGTGACGGGGCGGCCGTCGCGCTCCACCTCGACGCCGCGTGCCGTTCCCTCGTCGTCGAAGACGATCCGGTTGGCCCGGGAGCCGGTCAGCACCGTCAGCAGCGGGTTGTCGAGCACCGGCGCCAGGAAGGCGACCCAGGCGGTGTGCCGCTTTCCGTCCCGGATGGTGCGGTGCAGGAGTCCGGCGCCGAGGGTGTCTTCGGCGTTGCAGTCGTCGTTGAGGGGCAGCCCGGAATCGACGCACGCCTCGACGAACGCCGAACTCACCGGGTTGGGGCGGTGGTTGCGGCTCACGCCCAGCGGCCCGCCGGCCCCGTGGTAGTGCGACGGGCCGTCCTCGAAGTCCTCCGAGCGCTTGAAGTACGGCAGCACGTCGTCGTACGACCAGCCGGTGGCGCCGTCCGCCGCCCAGCTGTCGTAGTCGGCGCGGTGACCGCGTACGTAGATCATCGCGTTGATCGCGCTGGACCCGCCCAGCACCCGTCCGCGCGGCCAGAACACCTTCGTGCCGTCGGCGTGAGCCTGCGGCTCGGTGAAGTAGGCGTAGTCCGACGGGCTGTTCCACAACTGACCGAGGCTGCCCGGGTCGTGGATGGCCGGGTCGTCGTCCCGGCCGCCCGTCTCGACGAGCAGGACGCGCCGGCCGGCGTCGACCAGCCTGCGTGCCACGACACAGCCCGCCGACCCGGCCCCGACCACCACATGGTCGAACTCCACGCCGTCGTAAGCGTTCTCTACGGCTCCCACGATGTCCCTCCGGAAGGTGTTGCTGTCGATTGGATGGTCAGCCGAGGCCGTCGGCGCCGACCTGGACGGCGGCCTCGTCGAGGAGGGCGTCGGAGACGGGCTGCGGCCGGCCGTCGAGGTCGAGGACCGGGGTGGCCTCCTTGTACCAGGACTCGATGACGGCGTTGCCCCAGAAGTCGCGGCGCCGGTCGTCGTGGACGTTCCAGCGGTACGTCTCGTGGTCGGGGTCGCCGGTGTAGTAGTCGGAGGTGTAGATCTCCACCCGGTGGCCGTCGGGGTCGCGGAGGTAGACGTAGAAGGCGTTGGAGACGCCGTGCCGTCCCGGGCCGCGCTCGATGTGGTGCTCCTTGCGCACGGCTCCGAACAGGTCGGCGGTGCGCAGGACCTGGTGCGATTCGTGGGTGGCGAGGCCCAGGTGGTGCAGGCGGGGGCCGTCGCCGCCGGTGAAGGCGACGTCGTGCACGGTCTGCTTGCGGTACATCCAGGCGGCGTACAGCTCGTGCTCGTCGCCTTCGATGGTCTCCGAGCAGCCGAAGCCCAGCGACTTGTAGTGGGCGTAGGCGGCCGGGATGTCGGGGGTGCAGATGTTGAAGTGGTCCAGGCGGGCGATCTCGGCGCCGCGGTGGAGGTCGTAGCGCTGGATGAGGCGCTCGGCGCGGTCGATGTCGTGGAAGAACTCGACGGGGAAGCCGAGCGGATCGACGACCCGGACGGCGTCGCCGACGCCATGGGTGCCCTCGCCCCTCTTCAACCGCCGTACCGGGCGCCCGAGTTCGCCGAAGAACCGCTCGGCCTTGTCGAGGTCCTCGGGGGTACGGACACGGTAGGAGATGTGGTCCAGGGCCGCGATCTCGCCCTTGCGCAGCACCAGGGAGTGGTGGGTGAGTTCGTCGGTGCCGCGCAGGTACAGGGAGCCGGCGTCCTCGTACTGCACGTGGAAGCCGAGCATGTCGACCCAGAACCAGCGGGCGGCGCCGAGGTCGGTGACGGCGAGCTGGGCGTACGCGGAGCGGACCACGTCAGGTGCCGGAGTGTTCATGAGGTGGCTCCGAAGCGGGGGGTGTGCACTTCGCCCAGGGCCACGTGCACGATCTTGGACTCGGTGTAGAAGTCGATGCTGTGGGCGCCGCCCTCCCGGCCGACCCCGCTGGCCTTCACACCGCCGAACGGGGTGCGCAGGTCGCGGACGTTGTGGGAGTTGATCCAGACCATGCCGGACTCGACGGCGTGCGCGATGCGGTGACCGCGCTTGAGGTCGGAGGTCCAGATGTAGGCGGCCAGGCCGAACTGGGTGGCGTTGGCCAGGTCGACGGCCTCGGACTCGTCGTCGAAGGGCGCGACCGCGACGACCGGGCCGAAGATCTCCTCCTGGAAGATCCGGGCGTCGCGCTCGACGTCGGCGAAGACGGTCGGCTGGAGGTAGTTGCCGTCGGCGAGGTGGTCGGGACGGGCGCCGCCGGCGATCAGGCGGGCCTCCTTCCGGCCGATCTCCACGTAGTTGAGGACACGGGCGTAGTGCTCGGCATGGACCAGTGCGCCCACCTCGGTCGCCGGGTCGGAGGGGAGGCCGACGCGGACGTTCTCCGCGCGTTCCGCGAGGCGACGCGTGAACTCCTCGTACAGCGGGCGTTCCACGAGGACGCGTGAACCAGCGGTGCAGCGTTCGCCGTTGAGGGAGAACACCCCGAACACCACCGAGTCCAGGGCGGCTTCGAGATCGGCGTCCGCGAAGACGACGACCGGCGACTTGCCGCCCAGCTCCATCGACGTGGTCTTCAGGTGCTGCGCGCTGGAGCGGATGATGTGGCGGCCGGTGTCCGTGGAGCCGGTGAAGGAGATCAACGGTACGTCCGGGTGGTCGACGAGGGCCTGTCCGGCCTCCTCGCCGATGCCGTGCACGATGTTCACCACCCCGGCCGGGACGCCCGCCTCCGCGAAGATCTCCGGCCACAACGACGCCGACAGCGGGGTCCATTCGGCGGGCTTGAGGATCAGCGTGCAGCCGGCCGCCAGCGCCGGGGCGAGCTTCCAGCTCTCCAGCATGAACGGGGTGTTCCACGGCGTGATCAGCCCGGCGACCCCGACCGGCGTGCGCACCACATAGCTGAACTGCTCGGTGCCCTGCCGGAACGCCTCCTCGCCCAGCGCCACGATGACGTCCGCGAAGTAGCGGAAGTTCTCCGCGGCCCGCCGGGCCTGACCGCGCGCCTGGGTGATCGGCAGCCCGGAGTCGTAGGACTCGAAGAGCGCGAGCCGGTCGTGCCGGGCCTCGACGGCGTCGGCGACGCGGTTCAGTACGGTGGCCCGCTCGCGGTTGGACATCGCCGACCACTCGGGGAAGGCGGCGCGGGCCGCGGCGACGGCCTTGTCGATGTCGGCGGCGCCGCCGCGCGCGGCCTGGGCGTAGGGCTGGTTGGAGACCGGGTCGGACACGTCGAAGACGCGGCCGTCGGCGGCCGGGACCGGCTCCCCGCCGATCCAGTGCGGGATGAACGAGGGCAGGCCCTCAGGAGTGGTCACCGGTCGGCTCCGATCTGCTGGGTGAGGTCGCCGCCCTCGGCGAGCAGCGCGCGGATCTTCGTCAGCCCGGCCTCGGTGGGGGTGACCAGCGGCGGACGGACGAAGTCCGAGGCGATACGGCCCTGTTGGGCGAGCACCCACTTGGCGGGCGCGGGGTTGGTCTCGACGAAGAGCAGGTCGACCAGCGGGTGCAGGGCATAGTGGAGTTCACGTGCGCCGTCGAAGTCGCCGGCCTCCCACAGCTCGTACATCCGGGCCACGGCCGCGGGCGCCAGGTTGGACACGGCGGAGACGAAGCCCGCCCCGCCGAGCGCCAGCAGCGGAAGGCACAGCAGCTCGATGCCGGACCAGACGAGCAACGAGCGCCCGCAGGCGTGCAGGACGCGGGAGAAGTGCTCGAAGTCCTTCGTCGTCTCCTTGACGCCGACGAAGTTCTCGAAGTCGCTGAACAGGCGCTTCACGGTCTCCGGCGCGATGTCCACCGCCGTGCGCGAGGGCACGTTGTAGGCGATGATCGGCAGGTCAGGGAACTCCCGGGCGACCTTGGCGTACCACTGGTAGAGCGCCTCCTGGGTGGGGCGCGCGTAGTACGGGGTGATGACGAGAGCCGCGTCCGCGCCCAACTCGTAGGCGGCGGCGGTCATCGCCAGGGTCTCGTCCAGCTTGTGCGAGCCGGTGCCGGGCAGGAAGGGCACCCGGTCGGCGATCGTCTCCACGGCCGTGCGCATGCCCTCGATCCGCTCTGCCACGGTCTGCGCGCTGGGCTCGCCCGTGGAGCCGCCCAGCGAGATGCCGTGCGAGCCGGAATCCAGCTGGAAGCGGATCAGGTCGCGCAGGCCGGCGTGGTCGACCGCACCCTCGGAGGTGAAGGGCGTGACGACCGGGGCGATGGAGCCGCGGATGACGGACGGGTCGCTGCGGAACTTCATGCGTCGTCTCCTTGGTGTTGCTGCTGTTCCTTGCGCCAACGCGCGTACGGTTCACGCCAGTCGGGGCCGAGCGGGTAGAGGCCGTCGACGGACTGCCCGGCCGCGACTTGCTCCGTGATGAACCGCTCCTGGAGTTCCTGCTCCCGGCAGTCGGCGACGAGCTGTGCGGCCAGCTCCGGCGGTACGACGACCACGCCGTCCGCGTCGCCGACCAGCAGGTCGCCTGGCTGGACGAGGGCGCCGCCGCAGGCGACGGGCACCCCGCTGTCCCAGGGGACGTGCCGGCGGCCCAGCACCGAGGGGTGCGCGCCGCCGTGGTAGACGGGCAGGTCCAGGGCGGCGACGGCGGCGCTGTCCCGCAGCCCGCCGTCGGTGACGACCCCGGCCGCACCGCGCTTCAGCGCCCGCAGCGCGAGGATGTCGCCGAGCGTGCCGGCGGAGGTGTCCCGGCGGGCGTCCATCACCAGGACGTGCCCGGGGCGCAGTTCCTCGATCGCCCGCTTCTGTGCGTTCATCCCGGCGCCGTACTTCTTGAACAGGTCCTCGCGCAGCGGGAGGTAGCGCAGGGTGTGGCCGACGCCGACCATCGTTTCTCCGGGCCGGGTCGGGCGCACGCCGTCGATGGACATGTGCGGAAGGCCGTGTTTGGCGCGGAGTTGTGAGCTGAGCGTGGCGACGGCCACCGAGCGCAGATCCTCGGCGAGTTGCTTGTCGAGGACGGGTTCGGGTGCGTACGACGCCCCGTAGGCGGCTTCCCGTTCCGCGGGGTCGGTCTTCGGCATCGCCCCGTACGGCGCCAGCGGTTCGCCCGCCGCGATCGGGCTGCGCAGCCGCCCGCTGGACTGCCCGCCGCCGCTGACCTCGACCTCCACGACGTCACCGGGGGAGACGACGGAGGCGCCGGCCGGGGTGCCGGTGAGGATGACGTCCCCGGGCTCCAGGGTGACGAGCCGGGAGAGGTCGGCGACGAGCTGCCCGAAGGGGAAGAGGAGGGTGTCGGTGGTGTCGTCCTGGACGAGTTCGCCGTTCACCCAGGTGCGCAAGTGGAGTGCGGCGGGGTCGAGTCGACGTGCGTCCAGCAGGCGGGGGCCGATCGGGGTGAAGCCGTCGGCGCCCTTGGAACGGAGGTTGGAGCCGCGGTCGGCCTTGCGGAGGTCGTAGACGCCCGCGTCGTTGGCGGCCGTCACCCAGCGGACGTGGCGCCAGCCCTCCTCGGGCGGCACCCGGTGGGCCCGGGTGCCGATGACGAGGGCGATCTCCCCCTCGAAGCCGAGGAGTTCACATCCTTCCGGCCGGACGATCGCCTCCTCCGTCCCCGCCAGCGAGGACGGAGGCTTGAGGAAGTACGACGGCTGGGCCGGGATACGCCCGCGCTCCCGGGCGCGGCTGGGGTAGTTGAGATGGAGCGCGATGACCTTCGAGGGGGTGCTGCCCAGGGGGTGCGGCATCAGGCGCTCCCGGGCAGGGGGTTGTCGGGGCCGGACTTCTGGCCGCGGGTGCGGAAGGTCATGCCCTCGAACTCGCCGGACTTCCCCCACTCCTCGGCCATGCGGAAGAAGGCCACCGGGCCGAGTGGGTAGGGCCCCTCCAGCCGCTGCGCCAGCCCCAGCGGCTCGCCCTCGTTGTTGTAGTAGCCGGGGGTGCAGTCGAGGTCGTACACGTGCGGGTGGCCCTGGAGGAGCATCTCGCACCAGGCGTTCTGGGCCTCCTCGGTGACCTCGACCTCCGCGTGGCCCCGGGTGAGCGTGCCGCTGACCACGGTGGCCACGGACTTGGCCGCCTCGTCCCAGCCCTGGACCATGTTGGGGCCGAAGTAGGCGCCCTGTGGGTTCTGGATGACGAACATGTTGGGGAAGCCGTTCACGAACATGCCGTGCAGCGAGCGCATTCCCTCGCGCCACGCCTCGGCGAGCTTCAGTCCGTCCCGGCCGGTCACGCCGTAGCCCATGCGCTCGTGGAGGGGGCTGCCGTACTCGAAGCCGGACGCGAAGATGACGCAGTCCACCTCGTAGTCGGTGCCGTTCACGACCACCGCGTTCTCGGTGAAGCGCTCCACGCCCTTGCCGTCGGTGTCGACGAGGTGCACGTTCGGCCGGTTGAAGGACTGGAGGTACTCGTCGTGGAAGCAGGGCCGCTTGCAGAACTGCCGGTACCAAGGCTTGAGCTTCTCGGCGGTCTCCGGGTCCTGGACGACGGCGTCGACCCGGGCGCGGATCTGCTCCATCTTGTGGAAGTCGGCCTCCTCCATGACGGCCCGCACCCGCTCGGGGGTGAACTCCTCGGCCGGGAGCCCGCGGAGGGTCGCGCGGGCCCGCTTGGCGATCTCGGTCCAGCCGTCGTTGACGTAGTCCTCGGGCTCCTCGGGTCCGGGCGGGCCGAACGGCGGGACCACGGCCTCAAGGAAGTTGTCGAGCCAGCGCTTCTGCCAGCCGGGGGTGGCGGTCGCGCCGAACTCCTCGGGATCGATGGGCCCGTTGCCGCGCACGTCGACACCCGACGGGGTGCGCTGGAAGACGAAGAGCTCTCCGGCGTCCTTGCCGAGCGCGGGCACGAGCTGTACCGAGGTCGCGCCGGTGCCGATGACCGCGACCCGCTTGTCGTGCAGCTTGTCCAGGGGAGCGCCGGCGGTCACGGGGGAGTCCTCGGTACCCGATCCGGACCGGTACGCCGAGCTGTCGTCGCCGCCGGTGTAGGCGAAGTCCCAGCGGCTGGTGTGGAACATGTGCCCGGCGAACGTGTCGATGCCGGGGATGCGCGGCACCTTGGGGACGTTCAGCGGGCCGGGGCCGATCCCGACGAAGTTCGCGGTGAAGCGGTCGCCGCGGTCGGTGGTGACGGTCCACAGGGACGTGTCCTCGTCCCAGTCGAGCGCGGTCACCCGGGTGTGGAAGAGCGCCTTGTCGTAGAGGTCGTAGTGCCGCCCGATGCGCCGGGCGTGCTCCAGGATCTCCGGGCCGTGCGCGTACTTCTCGGTCGGGATGTGGCCGGTCTCGTCGAGCAGCGGCATGTAGACGAGGGAGGTGCTGTCGCACATGATCCCCGGGTACCGGTTCCAGTACCAGACCCCGCCGAAGTCGCCGGCGTGGTCGATGATGCGTACGTCCTCGACGCCCGCCTCCTTGAGCCGGGCGCCCGCGGTGAGGCCGGCGAATCCGCCGCCGACGAAGGCGAACGTCACGTGGTCGGTGACCGGCTCCCGGTCTTTGACCGGCAGGTACGGGTCCCCGTCCAGGCCCGCGAACCGTTCGGTCAGCCGCATGTACTGGGACATGCCGTCGGGACGGATGCGCTTGTCCCGTTCGGCGCGGTACTTGCGCCGCAGGACTTCGGTGTCGATCTCGGCCGGAGCGGCCGTCGGGGCACTGCTGTCAGTGGGCACGGAGACTCTCCATGTGGTTCGGGGCGGGGCCGTGTGGTGCGACGCGGGGCCGTTGAACGCCCTTGGATTCCCTGGGGTGGCGCTTTCGGGCAGCGCGGTGCCGTGCGCCGGGCCGCGGCGAGGTGATGGCTCGCCGGGCCACGGCGTGGTGGTGACTGGTCGGCTCCCCGTGCGGGGAGTGCTCAGCTCCCGGTGCGGGAGAGGAAGCGCACCAGGTGGTCGGTGAAGACCTCGGGCCGGTCGAGGTTGGCCATGTGGCCGGCCCCGTCGATCACGTGGAGTTCGGCGCCGGGCACGGCGGAGGCGATGGCCTCGGAGAACACCGGCGGCAGGGTCTGGTCCTCCGCGCCGACGAGCACGAGCGCCGGCACGTCGAGACGGGGCAGGTCGTCGAGCAGGTCGAGTTCGGCGATGGCGCCGAGCGCGACGCTGAAGGAGTACGCGTCGGTCAGGGCGACCTGCTCCTGGAACTCCTTGATGTACGGCCGGTTCTCGGCGAGCGCGGCGGCGGCGAAGATCATCGGCGTCATCTGCTCGACGTTGGCCCTCATGCCGTACTCCACCGCGGCCGCGCCGGAGGCCCGCATCATGGCGGCCATCTGCTCGTTCGCGTGGGCCCCGGTGTCCGCCAGGACCAGGCCCGAGACCCGCTCGGGCGCGGAGAGCGCCATGGTCATGGCGACCATGCCGCCCATGGACAGTCCGACGACCGGCGCCCGCTCGATGCCGAGCTCCGACATGACCGTGAGGACGTCGTCGGCGTAGTCACGCAGTGTCAGGGGTCCGCCGGCGGGAGCGGACCCACCGTGGCCCCGGGCGTCCACCGCGATCACCCGCCGCGAGGTTTCCAGGGCCCGGAGCTGGGGCTCCCAGGTCAGGGCGTTGCATCCAATGCCGTGCAGGAAGAGAACCGGGTCCCCTGTGCCCCTGTCAACGACGTTGTTGCGCGCTTTGTGCGCAGGAGAAAGCACAGCGACCTCCTTGCGAAGTAGGTGCCTACTTACTTTGGTCTGGGGACTTCCTAGTCCTCGTTTCAGGCGCGCGTCAACGGTCGTGCAGTGGATTTCCGATTTGTTGCGCGACCCCTTGACCGCACTCCGGAGCGTTGTTAGTAAGTACCTACTTCGAAAGGAGTGAGTCGTGCTCGACAGTGCAGTTGCAGCAGGCCACAACACCGTCGACGAGGGCATCGGCAGCTGGATCACCCGGCGCGCCTTCTTCGCCGGGGACCGGATCGCCCTCGTGGACGGGGACCGGCGCATCACCTACTCCGACTTCGACCGGCGCACCGGTCAACTGGCCGACGCCCTCCATGAATCGGGCGTACGGCAGGGCGATCGCGTGGCCGGGCTGATGACCAACAGCGCCGCCTTCCTGGAGACGCTGTTCGCCGCCGCCAAACTGGGGGCGGTCTTCGTGCCGATCAACTACCGGCTGGCACCGCCCGAGGTCGCCCACCTCCTCGCCGACTCCGGCGCGGACGTCCTGGTGTGGTCCGGCCACCTGTCACCGCTCGCCCGCGCCGCCCTGGCCGGCGAGGGTGTCCGGGTCCGTCTCCGTATCGTGGTCGGCGGTCAACCGGCCGACGGGGAGGTGGAGTTCGAGCAGTTGCTGGCCTCCGGCGACCCTAGGACACCGCAGAGCCAGGTCACCGGGCGCGACGTGTGCGGCCTGATGTACACCTCGGGCACCACCGGGCGGCCCAAGGGGGCGATGCTCACCCACGACAACCTGCTGTGGAACGTGATCAACATCCTCAGCAACGGCCGCGGCATGCGCCAGACCGACAAGACGGCCACGGTCGCCCCGATGTTCCACATCGGGGGCCTGGGGGCCCACACCCTGCCCCTGCTGTACGTGGGCGGCACGAACGTCGTCATGCCGTCGTTCGACGCCCGGGACATGCTCGCGGCGATGGCCCGCGAGCGGGTCACCCTGCAGTTCCTGGTGCCCGCCATGTGGTCCGCGCTGATGGCGGTCGAGGACTTCGAGTCGTACGACCTGTCCGCGCTCGAACTGGCCATGACCTCCGCCGCGCCGTGCCCGCGCCCGGTGCTCGACCACTTCCTGGCCAAGGGCGTGGCCTTCCGGGAGGCCTTCGGACTGACGGAGACGTGCGGGGTCACCCTTCTCGATCCCGAACACGTCGTACGGAAGGCGGGCTCCATCGGACGGCCCGCGTTCCACACCCGCACCCGGGTGGTCGACGAACAGGACCGTGACGTACCCCTCGGCGAGGTCGGTGAGCTGGTCGTACACGGCCCGACCGTCTTCGCCGGCTACTGGGGACAGCCCGAGGCCACGGCCGAGGCGTTCCGCGGCGGCTGGTTCCACACCGGGGACCTGGCCCGCGAGGACGACGAGGGCTTCCTGACCCTGGTCGACCGCAGCAAGGACGTGATCATCTCCGGCGGGGAGAACGTCTACCCGGTCGAGGTCGAGCGGGTGCTCGTCCAGCACCCGGCGGTCCGCGAGATCGCGGTCGTGGGCGTACCCCACGTCAAGTGGGGCGAGACCCCGCTCGCCGTAGTCGTCCCCGGCGACGAACCGCCGCCGACCGCCGACGAGTTGATCGCCTACGCCCGCGAGAACCTCGCCCACTTCAAATGCCCGACCCGCGTCGAGTTCGTTACCGAACTCCCGCGCAACGCCACCGGCAAGGTGCTGAAGACGACCTTGCGCACCCGCTACGGCACTTCGGAACAGCAGCACGCACAAGGAGACCAGGTATGAAAGCCGGACGCTTCATCGTCGACACGCACGTCCACGCCCAGCGCCACGCGGCGGGCAAGAAGGTCCGGGACTCGGTCGCCGCCGCGAACGAGGGCAACAAGGGCGTCAAGGTCAACCCCTGGCGCCAGCTGGGCGCCAACATGCCCGCCATGGAGACCTACGACAACTCGGAGCGGCTGCTCTGGGACATGGGCAACTACGACATCGACATGTGCGTGCTGCTGCCCGCGTTCGGCATGTCCGACGCGCTCAACGCCGAACTGATCGAGCGCCACCCCGACCGTTTCGTCGCCGAGTGCGGTGCGACGGACTACCGCAAGGCCTGCATCGCGGGCGAGGTGGAGTGGTCCATCAAGGGCGCGTGCGAGGCGCTCGACGAGTTGCTGGCCACCGGGAAGTACCGGGGCGTCGGCGAGGCGGCCCCCTATATGCCGGTCCTCCCGGACGGCGCCGATCCCCGTGAGGGGATGGTCAGTTCCGACGAGGCCGTGCGGAACATGATGGCGATGTGCGACGTCGTCAAGCAGTACGACGGCGTCATCTTCCGGACCCACTCAGGCTGCGGCATGGGCTACGAACTCGGCTACCACTTCGGCAGCCTGGGCCCGACGAACTACAACATCCTGCTGGTGCACGACCTGGCGACCGCCTACCCCGAGGTCCCCATCGTCATCAACCACGGCGGGATCCAGGCCCACTGGTCGGAGATCTTCTACGACCAGTGCCTCCAGGTCGCCGCCGCGCACGACAACGTGTACCTGGAGACCGGCCTGTGGTGGTCGGAGCTGTACGACAAGGCGATAGCCGACCCGAACATCGGCCCCGAGAAGCTCATCTTCGGCACCGACTGGGGCGCGAGCATCGGCTGCCACACCCAGCCGTTCGGCCAGCCCTCCAGCTACTTCGTCCAGGACCGCCGCTCCGGCCCGATCCGCCACCAGGCCGACTACTGGGGTTGGGGCCTGCGCGAGCTGACCCGGGTCCGGATGGCTCAGGACGACATGAACCTCATCCTCGGCGGCAATGCGGCCCGGCTGTACAAGCTGCAGACGCCGTTCTCCCGGATCTTCCGGCCGACCTACCTGGACTGACCCGGCCCCTGGGCCCGTACCAGGCGACTCGACCAGCTCGGTATTCGAACGTATGTATGCATCCTCAAGGAGTTCCCATGCCCGAAGCCGTGATCGTAGCCACCGCCCGCTCGCCGATCGGCCGCGCCTCGAAGGGCTCGCTGCGGGAGATGCGCCCCGACGACCTGACCGTGCAGATGGTGCAGGCGGCGCTGGCCAAGGTGCCGCAGCTCGACCCGCGTGACATCAAGGACCTGATGCTGGGCTGCGGCTCGCCCGCCGGAAGCTCCGGCTACAACCTGGGCCGGGTCGTGGCCGTGCTCGCCGGAATGGACCACCTGCCCGGCACCACCGTGAACCGGTACTGCTCCTCCAGCCTCCAGACGACTCGCATGGCACTGCACGCCATCAAGGCCGGCGAGGGCGATGTCTTCATCTCCGCCGGGGTCGAGACGTGCAGCCAGTACGACAAGGGCGTCGCCGACGGCCTGCCGGGCACTCCGAACCCGCTCTTCGACGCGGCACGGGCCCGCACCGCGTGGCTCGCCGAGGGAGGCCGGACCTGGACGGACCCGCGCGAGGAGGGCGGGCTTCCGGACATGTACCTGAGGATGGGGCAGACGGCCGAGAACGTCGCCCAGTTCGCCGGGGTCAGCCGTGAGGACCAGGACGCGTTCGCCGCGCGGAGCCAGAACCGCGCCGAGAAGTCCATCGCCGACGGCTTCTGGGCCCGGGACATCACCCCGGTCACCCTTTACGACGGCACGGTGGTGACCAGGGACGACGGCCCCCGGGCGGGCGTGACCCTGGAGGCGCTCGCCGCCCTGGAGCCCCGGTTCCGCCCGGACGGCACGGTGACCGCGGGCAACTGCTGCCCGCTCAACGACGGTGCCGCCGCCCTCGTGATCATGTCCGACACGAAGGCCCGGGACCTCGGCATCACCCCGCTGGCCCGCATCGTCAGCACCGGCCTGACCGGTCTGTCGCCGGAGATCATGGGGCTCGGCCCGGTCGAGGCCTCGCGCGAGGCCCTGGCCAACGCCGGTCTCACCATCGACGACATCGACCTCGTCGAGATCAACGAGGCCTTCGCCGCCCAGGTCATCCCGTCCGCACGCCAACTCGGCATCGACGAGGACAAGTTGAACGTCCACGGCGGCGGCATCGCGGTCGGCCACCCCTTCGGCATGACCGGGGCCCGTATCGCGACCACCCTGATCCACGCCCTCCAGGAGGGCGACAAACAGTTCGGCCTGGAAACCATGTGCGTCGGCGGCGGCCAGGGCATGGCCATGGTCCTCGAACGCCTCAGCTGAGCCCCCCCAACTCCCTTCACCGACAGGAGCTTTGCCATGGCCCATCCCACTTCCCGTACGGCCATCGTCACGGGCGCGGCGCGCGGTATCGGCGCCGGCGTGGCCCGCCGGCTGGCGGACGACGGTTTCGCCGTCGCCGTGCTCGACCTGACCGAGGACGCGGGCGCCGAGGTCGTCGCCGAGATCGAGAAGGCCGGCGGCCGGGCCCTCGCGGTCGGCGTCGACGTCGCCGACGAGCAGGCCGTACAGGCCGGTGTCGATCGGGTGGCCGCCGAACTCGGCGCCCCCACCGTGCTGGTGAACAACGCCGGAGTCACCCGGGACAACATGCTGTTCAAGATGGGCGCCGACGACTGGGACGCCGTACTGAACGTGCACCTGCGCGGCGCGTTCCTGATGAGCCGCGCGACCCAGAAGTACATGACGCAGGAGAAGTGGGGCCGGATCGTCAACCTCTCCAGCATCGCGGCGCTCGGCAACCGCGGCCAGGCCAACTACTCCGCCGCGAAGGCGGGTCTGCAGGGCTTCACCAAGACCCTCGCCATCGAACTCGGCAAGTTCGGCGTCACCGCGAACGCCATCGCGCCCGGGTTCATCGAGACCGACATGACCCGGACCACCGCCGAACGCCTCGGCATCCCGTTCGACGACTTCGTCAAGGGCGCCGCGAAGAAGATCCCGGTCGGCCGCGTCGGCCAGCCCGAGGACATCGCCCACCTCGTGTCGTACCTGGTCAGCGAGGGCGCGGGATTCGTGTCCGGGCAGGTCGTGTACGTCGCCGGCGGACCGGTCGGCTGAGCCGCACCGCAGACCGAGTCATCCACAACAGGGAGCAGCAGCAATGAAGATCTTCCAAGGACTGGACGAGCTGGAGAAGGCCGTCGGCACCCACCTCGGCCACTCCGACTGGCACACCGTCACCCAGGAGCAGATCGACCAGTTCGCCGAGGCCACCGGCGACCACCAGTGGATCCACGTCGACCCCGAAAGGGCCGCCACCGGGCCGTACGGCGGCACCATCGCCCACGGTTATATGACCCTGTCACTGATCTCGAAGTTCGCGTGGGAGGTCTACAAGGTCGAGGGCCTGGCCATGGGCGTGAACTACGGCGCCAACAAGGTCCGTTTCCCCGCACCGGTGCCGGTCGGCTCTCGGATCCGGGCCGGCGTGGAGGTGGTCTCGCTCACCCCCGGAGGCGGCGGCCGGCAGCTCGTCACCCGTGTGACGGTCGAGCGCGAGGGCGGCGACAAGCCGGTCTGCGTCGCCGAGATCGTCGGCGTCCTCTTCCCCAAGACCGACTGAGAGTCACGATGAACACAGAGACAGCCCTGCCCGCGGAGCTACGGCAGCGGGTCGAAACCCTGCTGGCCGAGCACGACCCGGCGACCACCGAACGGTTCACCTTCCTGCGGGCCAGGTTCGACGCGGGCCTGGCGTGGGTCTGGTTCCCGCCGGGGCTCGGAGGACTCGGCCTCGCCAGGGAACTCCAGGCCGAGGTGAACGCCCTGCTGGCAGCGGCGGGTGCCCCCGACAACGACCCGCACTCCAACGGACCGGGCCTCGACATGGCCGCGCCCGTCATCCTCGCCTTCGGCACCGAAGAGCAGAAGCACCGCTTCCTCAAGCCCCTGTGGACGGGCGAGGAGACCTGGTGCCAGCTGTTCAGCGAACCCGGCGCCGGTTCGGACCTCGCCGCGCTGAGCACCCGCGCCGTCCGCCAGGGCGACGACTGGATCGTCAACGGGCAGAAGGTGTGGACCTCGCTGGCCCGCAAGGCCCGTTGGGCGATCCTGGTGACCCGCACCGACCCGGACGTGCCCAAGCACGCCGGACTCACCTACTTCGTCTGCGACATGACCGACCCCGGCGTGGACATCCGGCCGCTGCGCCAGATCACCGGCGAGGCGGAGTTCAACGAGGTCTTCCTCACCGACGTACGCCTCCCCGACGACCTGCGGCTCGGCGCGGTGGGCGAGGGCTGGAAGGTCGCGACCGCCACGCTCAACAACGAGCGGGTGGCGATCGGCGGCGCGGCGCCCGGCCGGGAGAGCGGCATGATCGGGGTGGTGTCCCGCACCTGGCGGGAGCACCCCGAGCGCCACACCCCCGAACTCCACGACCGCCTGCTGTCGTTGTGGGTGGAGGCCGAGGCCGCCCGGCTCACCGGTCTCAGGCTGCGCCAGAAGCTGGCCGCCGGACAGCCCGGCCTGGAGGGTACGGCGACGAAGCTGACGTACTCCCGAGTCGCCCAGGCGGCGAGCGGCCTTGAGGTCGAACTGCTCGGCGAGGACGGCCTGCGCTACTCCGACTGGACCGAGACCCACCCCGACCACGCCGACTCGACCGGCCGCGACGCCGGTTACCGCTACCTGCGCGCCAAGGGGATCTCCATCGCGGGCGGCACCTCCGAGGTTCTGCGCAACATCATCGCGGAACGCGTCCTCGGCCTGCCGCCGGAGCCCCGTGTCGACAAGAACGTTCCCTGGAAGGACCTGCCCCGATGAGCGAACTCCAGCCGACAGGCCCTGAGCCGGGCGAGCTGAACCTGCTCGAGACCGAGACCGAGAGCGATCTGCGGGCCGTCGTCCGCGAGTTGCTCGCCGACCGCTGCGACCCCGTCACGACGGTAGGGGTCTACGACGGCGACTCCTCGGTCCTCGCCCCGCTGTGGAAGTCCCTGGCCGTCGAACTCGGTCTGGCGGGGCTGCTGATCCCCGAGGAGCGGGGCGGCGCCGGAGCCTCGGCGCGTGAAGTCGCGGTAGTGCTGGAGGAGTTGGGCCACGCCATGGCGCCGGTGCCCTTCCTCACCAGCAGCGTCGTCGCCACGACCGTCCTGCTGGCGGCCGGGGCCGACCGGCTCCTGGCCTCCCTGGCCGCGGGCGAGTCCACCGCGGCACTGCTCCTCCCGCTCTCGACCGCTCCCGGCGACGCGATGTCCGGCCTGACCGCCGACGCCGACGGCCGGATCAGCGGGCGGGTGACCAGCGTCGCCGGAGCCGTCGAGGCGGACGTCCTGCTGGCCCCGGTCACGACGTCCGAAGGCACGGCCCTCTACGCGATTTTGGCGCGGGACGCCGTTGTGGACCCGGTGTCGTCCCTCGACATGACCCGCCGCCTCGCCGACGTGAGCCTCGACGCTGTCGCGGGCGAACTCCTGCTGCCTTCCGAGTCGGGCGCGGAGGCTGTGCGCCGCGGCCTGGAGACCGGTGCCGCACTGCTCGCGTCCGAGCAGGTCGGCATCGCCCGGTGGTGCCTGTCCACGACCGTCGCGTATCTGAAGGAACGCCGGCAGTTCGGTCGTATCGTGGGCGGGTTCCAGGCACTCAAGCACCGCGTCGCCGACCTCTATGTGGCGGTGGAGTCGGCCTCGGCGGCGGCACGTTACGCCGCCGCGGCCGTCGCCGAGGACCACCCGGACCGTGCCGTGGCGACCGCCGTGGCGCAGGCGTGGTGCGCGGACGTCGCCGTGCGGACGGCGGAGGAGGCGATCCAGCTGCACGGCGGGATCGGTATGACGTGGGAGCACCCCGCCCACCTGTACCTCAAGCGCGCCAAGGCCGGCCAGATCGCCTTCGGTAGTCCCGGGTTCCACCGCGCCCGGCTCGCCGGCCTCATCGACCTGGTGGCGTGAGCATGCGGGCGTACGTCCTTGAGGGGGACGTCAGATGGGTGGAGACCGACGCCGGCGGTCTGATCCACAACACCTCCGCACTGCGCTGGGCCGAGGCGGCCGAGCACGCCTTCTACCAGGCGGCCGTGCCCGACCTGCCCGCCGACCGGCTGCCCCGCCGCAGGATCGAGGCGACCTACCACCGCCCGCTGAAGTTCCGTGACCGCTACCGAGTGACGCTGTCGGTCGAGAAGCTGGGCCGCACCTCCGTCACCTACGGCTGGACCGTCACCTCCGGCGGCGAACTCTGCATCGAGGGCCGGCACGTCGTCGTACACCTCGACGGCCAGGGCACACCCACGCCGTGGCCGCAGTACTTCCGGGACGCTGTCGCCCGCCTGGAGAACACGGCCGTCCCCACCTCCCGGTAGACCCGTACAGACAAGGTTGGAGTGCTCATGCGGACGGAGATGTTCATCGCCGGCAAGTGGACCGGGGGCAGCGGCGCCACGTCGGCGACCGTCGACCCGGCCACCGGCCAGGTGATCGCGCACGTACCCGAGGCGACCGCCGCCGATGTCGACGCGGCGGTGGAGGCGGCGGCCACCGCGTTCGCCTCGCCGGAGTGGGCGGACATGCTGCCCGCGAGGCGGGCGAAGCTGCTGTTCGACGCGGCCGACCTGCTGGAACGCAGGGCGGACGAGTTCGCCCGGCTGGAGACCCTCGACCAGGGCCAGCCGCTGAGCGTCGCCACCCGGATCTCGGTGCCGAACGCCGTCGAGCACCTGCGCTACTACGCGGGCTGGGTCACCAAGATCACCGGTACGACGGTGCCGCTGTCGGTCCCCGACGTCGACTACCGCACGCGCCGCGAGCCGCTCGGCGTGTGCGCCCTGATCACGCCGTGGAACTTCCCGCTGATGATCGCCATGTGGAAGCTCGCACCGGCGCTCGCCACCGGGAACACCGTGGTGATCAAGCCCGCCGAGCAGACACCGCTGACCACGCTGCTGCTGGCCGAGGTGCTGGAGCAGGCCGGCGTGCCCGCAGGGGTGGTCAACGTCGTCACCGGCGGACCCGAGGTGGGCAGGGCTCTGGTGGCTCACCCGAAGGTCGCGAAGATCTCCTTCACCGGCTCCACGGCTGTCGGCAGGGAGATCGCCGCGGACGCGGGACGCGCGCTCAAGCGGGTCTCCCTCGAACTGGGCGGCAAGGCACCCAGCATCGTCGCCGCGGACGCCGACATCGACGCGGTGATCGCGGGCAACCTGATCGCCGGCCTCGGCAACTCGGGCCAGGCGTGCGCGGCGGCGACCCGGTTCTACGTCGACCGCTCCCGCGCCGACGAGTTCGCCGGCAAGGTCGCGGCCGCCGCCTCCGCGATGCGGCTCGGCCCCGGACTCGACCCGTCGACGCGGCTCGGCCCGCTGGCGTCGCTGGAGCACCTGGAGAAGGTCGACGCATACGTCCGGATCGGCGAGGCCGAGGGCGCGGAACTGCTCACCGGTGGCCGGCGCGCGGACGGCGAGCTCGCGAACGGCTACTTCTACGAACCGACGGTGTTCGCGGGCGTCACCCAGGACATGCGGATCGCCCGCGAGGAGATCTTCGGCCCGGTGCTCTCCGTCATGCCGTACGACGACCCGGACGAGCTTGCCCGGCTGGCGAACGACACCGAGTACGGGCTCTCCGCCTACATCTGGTCCAACGACATCCGCACGGCCAACCGCCTGGCCCGCCGGATCAAGGCAGGCACCGTGCTGATCAACCTGCCGCCGGGACTCGACGCGGCCGCGCCCTGGGGCGGCATGAAGGCGTCCGGGCTGGGTCGCGAGATGGGCTGGGAGGTGATCGAGGCGTACACGGAGGTGAAGAGCATCTGGACCGGCCTGGCTTGAGCCCGGCGACCGCTCCGGACCGCTCCGCACCCGCTCGCACCTGCACGGGTAGGATGCTGGTATGCCGTTCCTGACAAGGGTGTTCGCGTGACGACAGACCATCAAGGCTCGCCCGCGAAGGGCCCCGCGAAGAGCTCCCGACAACGGCTTTCGAGCGATGAGCGCAAGGACAAGATCGTCGCCGCCGCCCGTGAGGTGTTCGTCAGGTACGGGCTGGCCGGGGCCCGCACGCGTGACATCGCCGAGGCGGCGGGAGTCAACGAGGCGCTGCTCTACCGGCACTTCCGTTCCAAGGAGGAGCTTTTCGACGTCGCGGTCGTCTCACCGCTGGAAGAGGCCACGGCCTGGCTCGTACAGGTCCTCCCGGGCCCGGAGGACGACCTCTCCGACGAGACCGTCCACCAGCGGATGCGGCAGCACATGCTCAACACCATCCGTGCGATGGACGAGGTCGCTCCGCTGCTGGGCGTCATGCTGTTCTCCGACGAGGTCACGGCCGGCACGTTCTACAAGGAGCGGGTCGAACCACACCTCGCCGAGCTGAAGCGCATCCTCGAACTGAACCTGCCCCACTGGCGGCACCGCGACTTCGACCCGGAAATGGTGATCCAGGCCGCCTTCGGCGCCGCGTGGTTCCGCGCGATCAACGCCCGGTTCACGGGCCGGCCGCTCGACTTCGAGGTGGAGGCGGACCAGCTCACCGCGCTGGTGCTGGACGGGCTGCAACCGCGGGAGCAGTGACGGACGGCCTGCCCGAGGGGTACTGACAGGGCCTCTCGGGCTCCGCGCGGTCCCGCCTACGCTGACGGTATGGACAACCGGGCTGACGACAACCGGGCCGAGACCGGCGCCTTCCTCAAGTCCCGCCGGGACAGGATCACACCGGAGCAGGCCGGGCTTCCCGTCTCCGGAATCCGCAGGGTGAGCGGTCTGCGCCGCAGCGAGGTGGCGACGCTCGCCGGGGTGAGCGTCGAGTACTACACGCGCCTGGAACGCGGCAACTTCGGCGTCGTCTCCGACGGTGTGGTGGAGGCACTGGCCAGGGCCCTGCGGTTGGACGACACGGAACGCGCCCATCTGTACAGCCTGCTGCGGACGGCGAACACCCCGCCCACCCGGGTGCGGCGCGGATCCGGCGGCCTGCCGGGCGTGCGTCCGGGCGTGAGGCGGATCGTCGAGGGGATCCCGGACCTGCCGGCGTTCGTACGGAACAACCGCTTCGACATCGTGGCCGCCAATCCGCTGTGGCGTGCGCTGTACTCGGAGATGTACGCCGATCCGGCGTGCGGATCGAACACGGCGCGGTTCGTCTTCCTCGGCCGCGCGGCGCGGCGGTTCTACGTCGAGTGGGAGCTCGTCGCCCGGCGAGCGGTGGGCGCGCTGCGGGTCGAGGCGGGCAGGAACCCGTACGACCGTGAGCTCTCCGACCTGATCGGGGAGCTGTCGACCCGCAGTGACACCTTCCGTGTGCTGTGGGGTGCCCAGGACGTGCACGTCTTCCGGGAGGGGACGAAGCGCTTTCGGCACCCGCTCGTCGGCGACCTGGACCTCGACCACGAGACGGTGCGGTGGGCGGACGACACCGGGCTGGTCATGACGGTGTACACCGCCGTACCCGCAAGCGCGGCCGAGGACGGGCTGAAACTGCTGGCGAGCTGGTCCGCCACACCCGAAGGGACACGGGACGCCGGTGCGGCTTCCGGTGAGGGGCCCTGCCGTTACCCCTGACAGCAGGGACTCCCACAACCTCCTCGTCCCCGGTTGCATGGTGCGTGACCCACCGCTGGGACGGCCGTCATCGGGCTCGGCGGGCACGGCAAGAGGAGATTCGGATGACGAAGCGCGCACTCGGAAAGAGCGGCCTGGAAGTGTCGGCCATCGGCCTCGGCTGCATGGGACTGACCTTCAGCTACGGTCCGGCCACCGGCAAGGGGGAGGCGATCGGGTTGATCCGGGCGGCCGTGGAAGACGGGGTGACGCTCTTCGACACCGCCGAGGTCTACGGGGAGGCGAACGAGACGCTGGTCGGCGAGGCCCTGGCCCCGGTTCGTGATCAGGTCGTCGTCGCCACGAAGTTCGGATTCAGGGACGGCAACCCCGGAACCACGCTGGACAGCCGTCCCGAACGGATCCGGCTGGTCGCCGAGCAGTCCCTCAGGCGCCTGGGGACCGACCGGATCGACCTGTTCTACCAGCACCGGGTGGACCCGGACGTGCCGGTCGAGGAGGTCGCCGGCACGGTCCGGGACCTCATCCAGGAGGGCAAGGTCAAGCACTTCGGCCTGTCCGAGGCGGGCGAGGACATCATCCGCAGGGCGCACGCCGTCCAGCCGGTCACGGCCCTGCAGAGCGAGTACTCCCTGTGGTGGCGCGAGCCCGAGCGGACCGTCCTGCCGGTGCTGGAGGAACTGGGGATCGGTTTCGTGCCGTTCAGCCCGCTCGGCAGGGGCTTCCTGACCGGCACGATCGACGAGAGCACGACGTTCGCGGCAGACGATGTCCGCGGTGTGCTTCCTCGTTTCGAGGAGGCCGCGCGCAAGGCCAACTTCGCGCTGGTCGAGCTGCTGGGTGACATCGCGGACGCCCTGCGGGTCACCAGGGCCCAGATCGCCCTCGCCTGGCTGCTGGCCCAGAAGCCGTGGATCGTGCCGATCCCGGGGACGACCAAGCGGCACCGCCTCGACGAGAACATCGCTGCCCAGGGAGTGGAGCTGACGCCCGACGACCTGGGGCGCATCGAAGCGGCCCTGGCCCGGGTGCGGATCAAGGGGGACCGCTACACGGCTCAGCAGCAGGAGGCGATCAACCGGTAGGGCAGGCGGACGTGTCGACGCGGGACCCGGCGGCCCCCGTCATGACGGGTCGCCCTCCAGCGCGGAGGGGTTCAGCGACGCCAGCAGTTTCACCAGCAGTGCGTGCGCCTGGTCCTGCTCCGCCGACGTCAGCACCTGAAGCGCCTCGGCGTGGGTGGCGTCCACGGCTTGTGCGGCCTCCGTCGCGAGCCGCAGACCTGCCTCCGTGATGTGCAGGCGCTGGGTGCGCCGGTCGCCGGGGGTGGTGCGCCGCTCCAGCAGCCCCCGCTCGACCAGCCCGTTGACCGCGGTTCCCATGGACTGCGGGGTGATCGCCGCCCTGCGTGCCGCGGTCGCGCCGGAGACGCCCGGCTCGCGGATGGCCTGGGCCAGGGCGCTGTTCTGGGCGAGGGTGAGCTGGAACGGCCGCAGGGTGCGTTCGATCCGGGCCGCCAGGATCTGGCCGATCTGCCAGGCCACATAGCCGGTGCGGCGGTCGGGATGGTTCACGGAGTGGACCTCTTTTGTAAGGCAGCTGATTATGAGGTACAAATATTATCAGTTGCCTTCTAATCTAGGAACGACCCGATGTCCCAGCACGTTGCCACCCGACAGCCGCACAAGCACGCCCTGGACGTGGCCCATCCGCCACCCGGTCCGGGAAACCTGCGTGCCGTCCTCCTCCCCGTGGCGGTCGTGCTGCTGATCGGCACCGTGTTCGTCAGCGTCTATCTCGCCGCCTTCCACGCACCGCGACCGCATCAGCTCCGCGTCGGCACGACGGAGATCGGCACGGCGCAGACGGAACTGAGCCGCGAGCTCGAACGCGTCGCCCCCGGCGGCTTCACCCTGGAGACCTACCCCGACGAATCCGCCGCCCGCGACGCCGTCCAGGACAGGACCGTCTACGCGGCCTACCTGGGTGACGGGAAGCTGCTCTACGGCAGTGCCAACGGAGCCACCGTCACCGCGACCGTGACCACCGTCTTCGGTTCCGTGGCACACGCGGAGCACCATGAACTCGCGGCCGAGGACGTGGCGCCGGCGGCTGCGGGGGACACCCGGGGTCTGTCCGTCTTCTACGCGGCCTTCGGCCTGGTGCTGGCCGGATACCTCTTCGGCATGACGACCTACCAGCTCGTGCCCCGGCTCCAGTACCGCTGGCGGATGGCCAGCCTGGCCCTGTTCGGAGGCGTCGGCGGTCTTCTGGTCACCCTCATCGCGGGGAGCACGGGCTTCGGCGCGCTGCCCGGCCCCTTCCTGCCCCTCGTCGTCGTGATCTCGCTGATGGGCGCGGCGGTCGGTGCCACGACCATGGTGCTGCTACGGCTGTTCGGCTCGGCCGGCGTCAGCCTCGCCTCGATCCTCATGCTGATCCTCGGCAACAGCAGCAGCGGCGGCATCATGCCGGCGGCCTACCTCCCGGCCTGGCTGCGCCCACTCTCGGAGATCCTGCCGGTCGGTGTCGGCGTCCGCGCGATGCAGGGGCTGTCCCGGTTCCAGGACGACGGTCTGGTCCGCGCCCTGGTGATCCTCCCGGTGTGGGTGCTCGGCGCCGCCCTGGTGCTCTACCTGAAGGACGTGTTCCGGCGCGAGGCTCCTCCTGTCGCACAGGAACAGCGCGAGCCGCAGCCCGCGGCAGTCTGATATCGGCATTGACGCGATCCCTCAGTCCTCGCTGCTCTCTGCCTTGCCTGCGGATGCGCCCCGGCTCATCGCGAGTACGGCGTCGCGGCGGCTCAGCGCGCCGAACGGCGAACCGCCGGTCGGGTTCTGGCTGCCGTGGATCCAGGTGGGGCCGTCCGCGAGGTGGGTGAGTGCCTCCTCCGCGACTTCGTAGGGGTCGGCGAACTCGCCGCCGTACGACTCGCCGTGGGCCTCGCGCATCCGGCGGTGGGACGGGGTGTCGGTCCTGCCGAGCACCAGCCCGAGCACGTCCACGCCGCTGCCCCGCCACTCCGCCCACAGGCTCTCCGCGAGGATGAGATCGAAGGCCTTGGTGGCGCCGTACGTGGCGAGCGTGGCGCCGCCGGCCCAGGCCGCGCCCGAGGTCACCAGCACCACGGCCCCGCGTCCCCGTGCGACCATCGGGGAGCCGAAGCGGTAGGCCGCCTCCAGTACCGCCGTGCAGTTGCGGTGGACCAGTTCCAGATGGGTGTCGAGGTCCCTGTCGAGGAACGTGACGCTGCGGGTGTCGGCCCCGGCGTTGTACACGAGGAGCCCGACCTCCAGGTCCGAGGTGACGCGTTCGAGTTCCGCCAGGGCGCCCGCGGCGCTGAGATCGAGCCCGACCGTGCGGACCTCGACACCGTGCCGGGCCCTGATCTCCTCCGCCGCCGCCTCCAGTACGGGGACCCGCCGCGCGACCAGGACGACGTTGATGCCCCGGGCGGCCATCCTGTGCGCGAACGCGACGCCGACTCCGTCGGAGCCGCCCGCGACGATGCCCCAGGGGCCGTATGAGCTGCCCATAGTTGTGATCACTGCTCCTCCGCTCGTGGTCCACCGGGCGTGCGGCCGGCGTTGGGCGGCGTCAGCATCGCGCGGGGTCCGGGGGAGCCGTCGAGGTTGGCGTTGATCCGCTCGGCGATGCGCCAGCCCTGGGCCGTGCGCTCCCAGCGCCAGGTGTTCGCGGAGACCTGGAAGACCCAGAAGCGGCCGGCGTCGGCGTCCCAGCGCAGGTGCAGCGCGTGGCTGCGGCCGGTGGCGTGGTCGCCGTCGACGACGATGTGCGGCACGGTCAGGACGTGGCCGCAGCCGCCCGCGATCACGCTTTGGTGACCTGTGCCGTGGACCATGCCGACGATGTCGTCCCGGCCTTCCATCCGCAGGTGGGGGATGGCGTCGAAGACGCCGTCGTCGGTCCAGAGCGCCGCCGCGGCCTCCCCGGAACCGCTGTCGACGGCGGGCCCGTACTGGGCGACGAGCTGCATGATGTCGACCTCGTCCCGAAGCGCGCGAACCTCTGCCGTCAGCTTCTCGACCGTGACGCGCAGTTCGTCGATCTCGCTCATGTGGGCCCTCTCCGAAGGCTGTTCAGGTTCCTGTTCAGGGCACGACGACGATGCGGGCCGGTCCGTCCGCGTCGCGTGCCGCGTCGAGGGCGTCGGGCACCTCGTCGAGCCCGACGGTCCGGCCGAGCATCGGTGTGACGTCGAGGCCGCCGGAGCAGACCGCCTCGAACGCCTCGTCCCAGTGATCCATCGACGGGCCGCCGCCGAACTGGATGTTGAGGCCCTTCCGTTTGGCGGTCAGGGTGTGCAGGTGGTCGCCCTCGGGCGGACCGCCCACGGAGAAGATCCGGGTGCCGCGCTCGCAGCCCCTGATGATCGAGTCGAGCACGCCCGGGACGCCGACGCACTCGAACACGACGCATCCCGGAAGGCCCGCCATCGTGGCCAGCATGTCCTTCGTCGACTCGGCGGGCCCGCGGGCCACCTCGCGCCAGGCCCGGTACGGCGAGACCGCGGCGGGATCGACGACCATGTCGGCCCCCATGGCGCGTGCGGTCTCGCGCCGCGAGGCCACGAAGTCGACCGCCACGATCGGCCCCACCCCAAGAGCCTTGAGCCGCGCGATCACCGACAGGGCGACCGCGCCGCAGCCGATGACCAGCGGTATCTCCCTGGTCGTGACCTGGGCGCGAGACGCGGTCGACCAGCCCACCGAGATCGCGTCGGCGACACAGACGACCTCACTGGGGAGCTCGGAGACCACGACCCGGGTAATGGCCTCGGTCAGCAGCAGATACTCGCCGAACCCGCCGGGCGACTCCGGGTTCTGCCCGATGATCCTGCGGCCGGCGGCGGTGGGCAGCACCGGCAGCGAACTCACCCGGGTACCCACGGGGATACGGCGTTCGGTGCCGGGGCCGTGGTCGACCACCTCGGCGCAGTACTCGTGGCCCATGACGATGTCGACATCCTGGTCGTACGTCGACATCCCGCTGTCGTCGTCGGCGCCGGCCTCCGGATGGTCCATGAAGTGGAGGTCCGACGCGCAGATCCCGCACGCGAGCGATCGGACAAGGAGCTGGCCCGGTCCGGGAACCGGATCATCGACGATCCGGACCTCGACCGTCCCGCCCCGCAGCACAGCAGCCCGCATCAGAGGTTCTCCTCTCCGCCATGGGACTGTAGCGACGCCGGGCGAGTTATAGAAGACCGTCTCCTATAAATAAGCCGTGGGGGTCTTGGTCACTACGATGTCCGCCATGACCGAGTCTCGCCGTCGCCCGGGTCGTCCACGTGACACGAGCATCGACGAACGGGCCCTCGTGGCGACGCGCGAACTGCTCGTCCGGCGCGGCTTCGACGCGACGACGATCCAGGCCGTCGCGGAGCACTCTGGCGTGCACGCGTCCGCCATCTACCGCCGCTGGCCGTCACGGATCGAACTGATCGAGGAGGCCACGTTCCCCGGGCTCAGCCCGCTGAGCGTCCGGCCGACGGGAGATCTGCGTCGCGATGTGGGCCGGTTCATCCATGCCTACCTGGCGGCCTTCAACGCGCCCGCGGCACGTGCGGCCGCGGCGGGACTCCTGGCGCACCATCAGACGTCGCGGCGCCCCCGTCCGCCGGAGCTGGACCTGAGGGTCTCGGCGCGTCCGCAGTTCCAGGACATCCTGCGCGCCGCGCCGCCCGGAAGCGTCGACCCCGACGTCGACCCGGACGACGTCTTCGACATGCTCCTGGGTGCCGTGCTGACGCGCACTCTCCTTCTCAACGTCACCACGCGACAGCGTCCCCTTGAGCGCACCGTCGAGATGGTGCTGCGGATGCTGCGGCCACTCGGCGACGGCTGAGCCGGTACGCCCAGGTGCGGCCGGAGGCGGGCTGTCTCGCCCACCGTTGTGTTGGCCGACCAAATTAGATTCCGATGTAGGGAATGTATCCGAGGTGGAGTACGCTACAACCAATGATTGGGCGACCAAGTAATACAGCCGATCACCGATACCACCCCTGGAAGAGGTCCCGTCATGACCGCACAGACCGCGCAGAGCGCCGAGGCGTTCACCCCCGAGAACTCCGCCCTGCTCCTCATCGACCACCAGGTCGGGACCATGGGCTGGGTCGGCTCGATCGCGTTCGAGGAGATGAAGGCCAATGCCCTGGCCCTGGCCAAGGCCGCCAAGGCCCTCGACATGCCGCTGGTGCTGACCTCCTCCATGGAGGAGTACGCCCAGGGCCCGCTGCTGTCCGAGCTGGCCGAGATAGCGCCGGAGGAGTTCGCCGGGCGTATCCAGCGTCAGGGTGTCGTCAACGCCTTCGACGACAAGAACTTCGCCGACGCCGTCGCCGCAACCGGCCGCAGCCACCTGATCATCGCCGGCGTCACCAACGACGTCTGCACCGTCTACCCCACCCTCACCGCCCTCGCCGCCGGTCACCCCGTCCAGGTCGTCGCCGACGCCGGCGGCTCCCCCTCCAAGATGGCCGACGACATCTCCATCCGCCGCATGGACAAGGCCGGCGCCACCATCACCTCCACCAACCAGCTCCTCGCCGAACTCGCCCACAACTGGACCACCGAGAACGGCAGCAAGATCATCAACATCCTCATGGAACTCCTCCCCCAGAACTGAACCAGCCAGGCGGGGTGCGGGAGTTGGCCCCTCCGCACCGCACCCCGCCCTCGCTCGCCCCGACAGCACCAGAACTCATCGGAGAGAAGAAGTGACGAGCAGCACCACCTCGCAGATACCGGCTCAGGCCGCGGCCCCGAACGGGCACGCCTTCGCCGAGGACCTTCCCGAGGGCTTCACCCAGGTCGTCCGAGAGGTCAACGGCACCCGGATCCACAGCGTCATCGGCGGCTCGGGCGAGCCCCTCGTGCTCCTGCACGGCTGGCCGCAGACCTGGCGGGAGTGGCGGTTCATGCTGCGGCCCCTCGCCGACCTGGGGTACACCGTCGTGGCACCCGACCTGCGCGGTACCGGCGGTTCGGCGATCACGGAGGCGGGCTACGACAAGGACAACCAGGCGCGTGACGTGCACGAGCTGCTGCAGGCGCTGGGGCTGACCGGTCCGTTCCGCATCGTCGGCCACGACATCGGTGGCATGGTCGCCTTCTCCTACGCCCGCCTGTATCCCGAGCAGGTCCACAAGCTCGCCCTGGTCGACCTGGCAGTCCCCGGCTACGGCCTGGAAGAGATCATGGACCCGGCGTCGGGCGGCCTCTTCCACTTCGGTCTCTTCATGGCCCCCGAGGCGCCGGAGCTGCTCTTCCAGGGCAACGAGAAGGCGTTCCTGACCTGGTGGTTCGCGAAGATGGCCGCCAACTCCGCGGCCTTCCCGCCCGAGGAGATCGACACCATCGCCGCGTCCCTGAACAGCCCGGACGCCCTGCGCGGCGGCTTCGAGCACTACCGCACCATGCTCCAGGACGGCCGGGACAACCGTGCCTGGGGCGAGGCGGGCGGCCTCCTGACGATGCCCGTACTGGCCGTCGGTGCCGAGCACAGTGTCGGGAGCTATCTGGCACAGACCCTGAAGCCCGTCATACCCGCCGTGCAGGAATCGGTGATCGCCGGCAGCGGTCACTACATCCCCGACGAGCACCCCGAAGCCCTCCTCGCCGTACTCACCCCGTTCCTGGCCTGACCCGAACACCGACTCACGTAAGGATCCGCATCATGTCCATGGCATTTCTGGCGAACCCGGAACGGCAGCAGACGCTGGAGTGGCTGGACGGGGGCACGTTCTCCGTCCTGCTCGACAGTGAGGCCACGGAGGGGCAGCTCACTGTGGGCAGGTTCGATGTCGCCAAGGGGGAGGCGCCGCCATTTCACATGCACACTCGTGAGGACGAGATCTTCATGCTGATCAAGGGTGAGGCGCTGCTGTGGCTCGGTGACGAGCAGATGGAGCTGTCGGAGGGCGGGATCGTCTACCTGCCCCGGAACATCCCGCACGGTTACCGCATCACCTCGGACACCGCCGACCTGCTGATGATCACTACCCCCGGTGGCATCGAGGGCATGTTCCAGCAGGCCGGCCGCGACATCAGCACCCCCCGCCCCAAGGACTTCGCCATCACACCGGAGAGGCTGGCCGAAGCCGCCGAGAAGTACGGACAGATCCTGCTCGGCCCGCCGCGCTGACGCGTCGCTGATCGATACCGCACGGGCGCCCCGTCAGGGCGACGGCAGGGTGCCTGGGAGACACGTCGCGATCAAGGCGGGTTGCGTAGAGTTGGTCTCATGAAGGCGCGGCTCGATCTGCTCAGCGCCGTGGACACCGGGGTGACGGAGAAGGAAGTCTTCCGGCTGGCTCTCCAGCACGCCGTGACGGAGCTGGGCGCCCTGGGCGGAATGGTGCACTTCAGCGGCCCCATGTCCGCACTGCGCCTGGTGTCGGCGAACGGACTGCCCCTCGTCCTCACCCGGGCCTGGGAGATCGTCGGCCAGGAAGGGACCACCGCCCCGGCTCGCGCCGTACGCCAGGGCCGCCCGGTGTGGGTGCCCTCCGGCCCCGATGCCCCGACCGAGTCCTCCGCGAGGGTATGGCCGGCCACCGGCGCGGCCGCCGTTCCCGTGTTCGGGGCGGACCACGCCGTCGGCGCGCTCACCGTCCTGACCGGCGACGGTGGTGAGCCGACCGAGGAGCAGTGGGACTTCCTGCGAGCGGTGACCGCCTGGGTCGAGCAGCGGTTGGACCAGGCGCCGCCTCCCACCCGGCCGCCGCAGCGGAACTGGAGCAGCACCCGCGTCCGGGAGGCGCTGGAGGAGGTCCAGGTCGGCTCATGGGAGTGGAGCATCCAGTCCGGAGAGCTGTACTGGGACGAAGCCTCCATGGCCCTGTGCGGTGTGGACCCGGCCGACTTCGTGCCCCGGATCGATACGTTCATGAAAGTCGTTCACCCCGACGATCTGCCGTGGATGCTGGCCGAGGTCGAGAAGTCGATCCGTGACCGCACGCTCTACCAGGCCGAGTTCCGGATCCGCCGGCCGGACGGTACGAGCCGCTGGACCCTCGCGCGCGGCAAGGTGGTGCGCGACGACGAGGGGGAGCCGCTGAGGATGGTGGGCGGCTGGTGGGGGATCGAGGAGTCCTACTCGGCCCGGGACGCGCTCGCCCGGGCCCTGCGGCACATGAGCGACGGTTTTCTGGCCCTGGACCATGACTGGAGGATCGTGTTCGCCAACCTGGAGGCGGAGCGCACCCTCGGATCCTCCGAGGAGGAGCTGCTCGGCCAGGTTCTGTGGGAGCTGCCCCGGGTACGGCAGGTTCGTGGCCTGGAGCGCCGCTGCCGGACCGCCGCCGCAGAGGTCGTCCCGGCCGGATTCGACATCCGCCTGCCCGACACCGGCCGCTGCTACCACCTGCGGCTGGTCCCGGTGCCGGAAGGCACCACCTGCTACTGCGCCGACGTCACCGAGGCACGGCGACTCGACGCCGAGCGCGAGGCCGCCGAACGCGCTGCCGCCGAGCGATCCGCCCGGATCACGGAACTGACGACGGCTCTCGCCAGGGCGACCACCTCGAAGGACGTCGCGGACGCGGTCGCCCGGCGGGTGATGCAGCCGTTCGGCGCCGTCGGCCTGGTCATGCAGACCATCGAGGGCGACCGGGCGTACAACGTCGGAGCCGTCGGCTACCCCCAGAAGTTCCTGGACCGGATGGACGGCGCCCTGCTCCGCGAGGCCACGCCGGTCTGGGACTCGCTGCTCCTGGACGCGCCGGTGTTCATCTCGTCGGCGGAGGAGTACGCGGCACGCTATCCGGGGCAGGCCACCTGGCCGGGCGAGGTGGCCAAGCAGTCGTGGGCCTTCCTGCCATTGACCGCCGCCGGGCGTGTGCTCGGCAGCTGCACGATCAGTTTCGACCACCCGCGCCGGCTGACAGGCGAGGAACGCACCCTGCTGATCGCCATCAGCGGTCTGGTCGCGCAGGCCCTGGACCGGGCCCGGGTGTACGACTCCGTGCACACCCGGGCCCAGGAACTCCAGCGCGGTCTGCTCCCGCGCGCGCTGCCCACGCCGCCTGCCTGCACTGCCGCCGCCCGCTATCTGCCCGCCGGCCACGGCATGGAGGTCGGTGGCGACTGGTACGACGTCATCCCGCTGTCCGGCGACCAGGTCGCGCTGGTCATCGGCGATGTGATGGGGCACGGGCTGTCCGAGGCGGCCACGATGGGACGGCTGCGCACCGCGGTGCACACGCTCGCCGACCTCGAACTGCCTCCCGACGAGGTCATGGTCCGCCTCAACGACATCGTCGGCGGCCTCGGCGACGACTCGTACGCCACCTGCCTGTACGCGGTCTACGACCCGACGACCCTGGTCTGCTCCTTCGTCCGCGCCGGGCATCCGCAGCTGGTCGTGGTGCATCCGGACGGGAGCGTGCACATCCCCGAGGCGGATCCCGACCCGCCGCTCGGCGCGGCCGAGCCCCCGTTCGAAACGGTGGAGCTGACGCTGCCCGAGGGCAGCCTTCTCGTCCTGTACACCGACGGTCTCGTCGAGTCCGCCGGACGTGAGTTCGACGAGGGCCTCACCGCTCTCGCCGCGCTCCTGCGCACGGCACACAGCCAAGGCCCCGACACGGTCTGCGACACCCTCGTTTCCGGCCTGCTGCCCTTCGACCAGCGGGACATCGACGACGACGCCACGCTGCTCGTCGCCCGTCTCAACGCTCTGGCCGCCGACCAGATGGCCTCCTGGACCCTGCCCGAGGATCCGCGTGCGGCGGGCGAGGCCCGCGGGCACGTGCGCGAGCAACTGTCCTCGTGGAATCTGGACGAGCTGACGATGAGCACCGAACTGATCGCGAGCGAGCTCGTCGGCAACGTCGTACGACACGCTAAGGGGCCCATACGGCTTCGGCTGCTGCGCAGCGCCGACCTGGTCTGTGAGGTGTCGGACGGCAGTCTGACCACCCCCCGTATCCGCCGCGCTCTGGAGACCGACGAGGGCGGACGCGGGTTGCAGCTGGTCGCCGCGCTCTGCCGGCGCTGGGGCACCCGTTACACGCCGACGGGGAAGTGCATCTGGACAGAGCAGGCGCTGCCGCCTCCCGCATGACGACGATCGGATCGCCTTCAGGTCCGGCTCGGCTCCGTGTCGTGCTCGTCGGTCTCCGTGTGCGGAAGCGGGCGTCCCTGGTCGTCGACGGGGGCGCCGGCCCAGATTCGCAGGGCGTCCATGGCGGGTCCGAGGCCCATGCCGCGCTCGGTGAGCCGGTAGGTGACGGCGACCGGGGGACCGGGAGAGACCTCGCGCTCGACGAGTTCCACCTCCTGGAGCTCGGAGAGGCGGTCGCTCAACACGCGCTTCGACAGCGCCGGAAGCGCGGAGTGCAGTTCACTGAAGCGGGCCGGACGCTGGAGGAGGAGATCGATGAGGGGACCCGTCCAGCGCTTGCCGAGGAGGTTGAAGACGTCTTCGGTGTAGGAGCAGGAGTGCAGCGGCAGCCGGGTCTCGGTCATGGTCCCCATGGTACCGACAGGGAAGTTTCGGTGCACTCGGTGCGTTTGAGTAACCAGGTTGATGAAGTGAATGAGGGGAGCAGGGCATGGAGAGGAACATGGACGGGGCGGACGGCGCCACTTCGACGGCCGCTGAGGACTGGGAGCGGGCGAAGTTGCTCTTCGATGCTCGTGACTACATCGCCGCCGCGCGCATCCTGAGCGGCCTCGTCGCGGATCACCCCGAGCAGAACGGCCCACGGCTGCTGCTCGCCCGCGCCTATTACCATTCGGCGGCCCTGGGCCGGGCCGAGGCCGAACTGCGCGTGCTGGTCGAGCGAGACCCGGGCGACGCCTACGCGCATCTCCTTCTCGGCCGCGCGTTGGAGCGGCTGGGGCGCGCCGAAGAGGCTGCCCCCTTTCTGAAGGTGGCGAAGATCCTCGGCGCATGACAGAGGCGGAGATGCGCCCTGGCCTCATGAGTGAGGCCAGATAACTGCATACATTTACGAGCGCTCCTTTGAAGTCGATCTCGAAAGAAATCGCCTTTCATCTTTACTGGGGAACTCAGAGTGTGCACACTTCGAGGTGCAGGCCCTCGGTGGCGCAACGCCGAATCGGCCGGTGGAGTTCGATGCAGTGGAGGGACATCATGATCGAAGTGAGCCGCACTCTTCCCGTGAACGACGGCGCGGAGCCGGTGCTCCGGGTGGACGACGTCTGGGAAGGCCTGGTGGACAAGGCCCAGGACCCGCTGGCGTATGTCGCCAGCATGAGCGAGTGCACCGTGACCGAGCGGTTCGAGGGCGGTCTTGTGCGCGATGTCGTGCACGCAGGGCAGCCGGTGCGCGAGGTCGTCACGTTCTACCCGAAGCAGCGTGTGCACTTCGTGCGTACGCACGGCACGGCCAGGGGCACGATCGACAACGAGATCGGCCACGACGATGCGGGAGAACTGACCCTGACGTTCTCCTTCCGCATTGTCGTCGACGGAGTGGAGGCGGGCAGCGCCGCGGAGAAGGAGTTCGCCGCGCACATGGAGGTCGACTACCTCGATGCGGTGCGGACGACGCTCAAGGCGGTACGCGACCGGGTCGCGGGTGCCACCACCGGAATCTCGGCCTGAGGGAGACAGCCATGACTGCGATGCAGACGGAGTTCTCCGCCAAGGTGTTCGCGCTGGTCGACGCGACCGACGCGGCCGGCTTCAGCCGGCTGTTCGCCCCGCAGGGCCGCATGCGTTTCGGGAACAACGAGCCGATGACCGGACCCGAGGCGATAGAGGCAGGGGTCAATGGCTTCTTCGGCATGATCAAGGGGCTGCGCCACACGGTCATCCATGAGTGGAACTCCGGTTCCGACACCGTCGTCGAGGAGTTGGTCGACTACTACCGGCTGGCCGGAGACACCGTCACCGTCCCGGCCGTCACCGTGTGGCATGTCGACGAGGCCGGCCTCATCGACGACTTCCGCGTCTACTTCGATCTCGCTCCGCTCTTCGCATGAGATCTCGGCATGCCGGAGCGCCGTGGCGTCGGGCACGAACTCCGACACCGGCGAGCTGAATACGCGAAAGGTGAATACAGTCCCGGGCGCCCCCGGACTCGGACGATGGCCTGTCGGCGGGTTGTCGCCCGGTCCGGGCTCCCGCACGTCCTTATTGGATACACCTCTTGGGTACACTCCCGGCGTGAGCAGGAATACGAGCGAATCGTCGGAAGAGCGAGATCCGGCCCGGCCCATGAGCGTGGTCGACGGCGCTCCGGCACCTGGTGTGAACTCCCAGGCGGCCACCGGCGGACGCCGGATGGCTCTCGATGTGCACGGGCGGCTGCGGGCCATGATCCTCAGTGGTGAACTGCCCCCGGGCTCGGCGCTGCTCCAGGCCGAGATGGCCCGCAAACTGGGCGTCAGTCGGACCCCCATGCGCGAGGCGTTCCGGCTCCTCCAGGAGGAGGGCCTGATCGACGCCAGGCCCGACCAGCGGGCCCGGGTGCGCGCGGTGGACCCCGAGGACCTGGACGGTGTGTACGGGGCCCGCATCATGCTGGAAGCCCTGGCCGTGACCACGACGGCGAAGACGCTCACCGGCGAGGACCTCGACCGCATGAGCGAGCTGCTGGAGCGGATGAAGGGCCTCGCGGACGACGGGAGTCAATTCGAGTGGTACGCCGCGCACCGTGAGTTCCACCACCTGGCCACGAAGGCTGTCGGAGCACAGCTGCAGCGCATGCTCTCCTCGCTCGCCGAACACAGCGAGCGCTACATCCGCCTCGCCCAGCTGGGCGTACCGGGATCGTCGGCGCGGGCGCGCAAGGAGCACGAGGCGCTGTTGGAGGCCCTCAAGGCGAACGACGAGGCCGAGGCCGGCCGGGTGGTCGCCGGTCACCTGGCGCGTACGGCCCTGAGCGTCATGGCCGACGTCGCCCCGGAGTACGAACCCGTCACCACGCGCGCGGCACTCAGGGCCGTCGGCGGCTGACAGGCCTGACGGCCGGGTGCGGCACCTCCACCTCGCAGTAGCGGAACCCTCTCGCCGTAGCATCGAAGCGAGCGAGGAAAGGGGCAGGAGTGGCCGCCGCCGATGTCACAGAAGAAGCAGCGCAGCCGACGGCAGTCGGCCGGGGCCGGCCCAGGAAGCATGCGGCCGAGGCCGATTGCCCCCGCAAGGGCGAGCGCACCCGGCGGCGCATCCTGGAGGCGGCACGCCGGAAGTTCGCCGAGGTCGGCTATGAGCGAGCCACGATCCGGGCCATCGCGGCAGAGGCCGAGGTCGACAAGTCGTCGGTCATCCAGTACTTCGGCAGCAAGGACGAGCTGTTCCGTGAGGCGGTCCGCTGGGACATCCCCGTCCCCGAGATGACCGCCGACGACCCCGCCCAGACCGTCGAGAACCTCGTGCGGGGCATGCTCGGGGCCTGGGCCGCGGACCCGGACAGCCCCATGGCCGTTCTTCTGCGCACCAGCATGACCAGCGAAGACGCCGCCGAACTGCTGCGCAGCCATATCACCGCCCAGGCCGTCGAGCCGGTGGCCGCCACGGTCACGGCCGACGACGCCCGTCTGCGTGCCGCGCTGATCGGCGCCATGATGATGGGCATCGCCAGTCAGCGCTATCTGCTGCGCATGCCGGACCTGGCCGCCGCGGACACCGAGGACATCCTGCGCCTCGTTGTCCCGCTGTTCCGCGGCCTCATCGCCCCTGAGGAGTCCGAGAAGCCCGGCCGGCCGGAGACTGCCGAGGCGTGAGGCCGCCGGTTCTCAGGCCTTCCAGTCGTCCGGTCCCAGGGTCAACGCGACGCGGCCGACATTGCTGTCGTCCTCCAGATAGCGGTGCGCGTCGGCGGCGTGCGAGATTGGGAACGTGCGGTCGAGGACCGCGCGGAACCCTTGCTCGACGTGGGTCCACAGGGCGTCGACCGCGGCCGGGTTCCCGGTGCGTACGCCGATGACGCGCTGGCAGTTGGAGTACAGGCGCAGCAGGTCGAGCTGCACCTTGCCGCCGAGGAAAGCCCCGGAGGTGACCACCGTGCCGCCGCGGGCCAGTGCGTCGATGGTGGCGTCCCACACGGCCGGGTCGCCCAGATTGTCCACGACGATGTCGGCGCCGTGGCCTTCGGTGGCCTCGCGCACCTGTGTCGAGAAGTCGGGCGCGGTGGCGTCTAGGACGACCTCGGCTCCCGCCGCGGCCATCGCCTCGCGCTTCTGAGGCGAACGCGAGGTGGCGATGATCCGCGCGCCCAGATACCGGGCGAGCGCCGCCGTGGCCGATCCGAGCGCCGAGGCGGCACCCTGCACGAGCACCCACTGGCCGGGCCGCAGCCCCGCCTGGGCGAGCTGGTTGGCGGCGACCGCCCCGTTCAGGGCGAGCGACGCGGCCACTGCGGGTGAAATGCCGTCCGGCACCCGGTGGACGTTGCGTACGGGGGCCACGCAGTACTGCGCGTAGGCGCCCGGGCGATGGGTGCCGATCAGGGACAGCGAGGCGCAGGCCTCCTCGCGACCCTCGGCGCACTGCGCGCACGTCCCGCAGGTCACGACCGGGAACACCGCCGCCCGGTCGCCGACCTGGACGGAGTCCACGCCGTCCCCGACAGCGGCGACGACCCCGGCGTGGTCCGCGCCGAGGACGTGCGGCAGCCGGAACCGCGCGTACGGGTGGCGGCCCGCGCGGGCCGTGAGGTCGAGCAGGCGGCCGATGCTCACCGCGGCGACCTGGACGAGGACCTCGCCGGGGAGAGGGCGAGGGGTGTCGATCACCGCCTGTTCCAGCACGTCGGGCGGGCCGAAGCGGCGGAAGACGACGGCCCGCATGGACTCGGGTACCGGCAGTGGCTCAGGCCAGTCCACCGTCGTACGGGTCAGTGTGCTGTTCATGAGATCACCACCGCGCTGGGTGCCACCACCGTGTTGTGCAGGCGGCCGATCCGCTCGATCTCCACGACGACCTCGTCCCCGGCGGCGAGGAACTCACCGCGCGGGATCCCGCAGCCGGCGGGGGTGCCGGTGAGGATGACGTCCCCGGGTTCGAGCCGGGTGAGGCGGCTGGCCGCGGCCACCACCTCAAGTATGGGCACCATCATCTGCGCGGTGGAGGAGTCCTGCTTCAGCACGCCGTTGACGCTGAGCCGGATCCGCAGGTTCTGCGGGTCGGGCACCTGCCAGGCGGGCACGAGCCCGGGGCCGAGCGGGCAGAAGCCGTCCTGTCCCTTGTGCCCCAGCCAGTCGAAGGTGAAGGGCTCGGCGACGGGGAGCGCGGACTTGAGCCGGTCCCGGGCGGAGATGTCGTTGGCGGCGAGATAGCCGGCCACGTGGTCGACGGCCTGGTCGGGCGTGAGGTTGCGGCCGGGCCTGCCGATGACGACGGCGAGTTCGGCCTCCCAGTCGACACGTGCGCCGGGGTAGGCGGGCAGCGGCACGGGATCGCCGGGTCCCGTCACCGTCGTCGTGGGCGGCTTGAGGAAGAAGAACGGTTCGCCGAGCTCGCCGGGTCGCTCGATGCCCATCTCGGCGATGTGGTCCCAGTAGTTGGCGCCGGCGCACAGGACTTTGCCGGGGTACGTCAGCGGCGGTGCGAGCCGGGCGTCGGGGATCGTCGCGGAGACGGACGGCGTCCAGTGGCGCAGCCCGGGTGCCAGGGCGTCCCACCGCCGCAGCACCTCCAGGAGCGACAGGCCGCCCGTCTCGGGAGGCCCTTCCACCACCTTCCCGTCGATCAGAACACCGACGGCGGTCTTCTCGGAGTCGCCGGTGCGGTACTGCACCAACGACCAGTCAGGCGACTGCATGGCTTCCTCCGGTTGGCGGCTCTGTGGGGAACAGCAGGACCATAGTGCATACACATTACGCCGGAAAGGGTAGGCTGAGGGAAGTGTTGTGACCAGGCCCGGGAAGCCGGATGCAGTGGAGAGGCGGGCGGCGCGGGTGACGCAGTCAGGTTTGATGGATCCGTTCGACGGCATACCGCTGCCGGTCATCTCGCATCCCAGGCGCACCAGCGTCGAGATCCACGACCATCTGCGGTGGCTGATCCTGGACGGCGTCCTGCCGCCCGGCACGGAACTGAAACAGGCCGAGCTGGCGCGGGTTTTCGACGTCAGTCGCACCCCGCTGCGCGAGGCGTTCCGGATGCTCCAGGAAGAGGGGCTGATCGACGCCGACATCAACCACCGGGGCCGGGTCACCGGCCTGGACGTGGCCGACCTCGACTGCCTCTACGCCGCCCGGATCTCCCTGGAAGCCATGGGCGTGCGGATCACCGCGGGCCGCCTGACCCGGCAGGAGGTCCAGGAGGCGTCCGCGCATCTGCACGACATGGACAGCGCCGAGGAGGCGGCAGATGCCACGGCGTGGCACGAAGCCCACCGGGCCTTCCACCGTGTGCTCGTCTGCCGGTGCACCCCCACGGTCCTGCGGACGATCACCTCCTACGCCGAACGCAGCGAGCGCTATCTGCGCACGCTCCAGGACCGGCATCCCGGGGTGTTCCCGCAGCGCCGGCAGGAGCACTACGACCTGTTCGGGGCCGTCATGGCGGGCGCTCCCGAGCGGGCCGCACACCTGATCACGCGACACCTCGCACGCACCGCCCGCCGGGTGATCGACGACCTCGCGCCCGGCCGTGAGGCGCCCGATGTCGGCCAGGCGACGGTCATGGTGTGCGGTGAGGATCTCGGAACGGCTTCCTGGGAGAGCTGGACTCCTGCCGAAAAAGGTGTACACACTTAGAGGTGGTGCGACCCGTCGGGACGCGGCGCACCGGAACTGTGAGGAGATTGCCATGCTGCGTGTCAAAGGCCTGCTGCACTACGGACTCCAGGTCCCCTCCCTGGACACGGGCCAGAGCTTCTACGACACCTTCGGCCTGCGGACGCTCGAGCGGGACAACGCCCTGGTGGTCCGCTGCGACGGCCGCGAGCAGGACCAGACGGTCCTGCTGGAAGGGCCGGTCAAGCGACTGCACCACGTGGCGTTCGCCGTGGAGCCCGACTCCCTGCCCGACTGGCAGCGCCATCTGGAGGGCCTCGGTGTGCGGCTGCTCGACGCGCCCGCCCAGCTCCCCGGTGGCCTGTGGTTCCGCGACCACGAGGGCAACCTGCTGAACCTGCGCGACGAACAGCTCGGCGCCTGGCGGGACTTCGGCACCACGGACGCCCATGAGCCCAACTTCGGCGACCGCATCCGCCGCGTCGACCAGGCCCGCTGGCTCACCACCGACGAGAAGCCCCGCCCCCGGCGCCTGGGCCACATGCTGATCTTCAGCACGGACCTGGACGCGTCCGAGGCCTACTACTCCCGCACCCTGGGCCTGCGCCTGTCGGACCGCATCCGGGGCAAGGCGACCTTCATGAACTCCGGGCCCGGTGACCACCACGTCTTCGGCTTCCTGCCCGCGACCCACCCCGGTCTGCACCACTCCTCCTGGGAGGTCGCCGACATCGACCAGATCGCGATGGGTGCGCGGACCATGGCCGCCGCGGGTCACAGCCACGGCTGGGGCCTCGGCAGGCACACGCTGGGCTCGAACTTCTTCCACTACATCCAGGACCCATGGGGCAGCTGGATCGAGTACTCCAGCGACATGGACTGCATCACGGACAGCTGGAAGGCGGGCGACTGGGACGTCCCGCCGGCCGTCTGGAGCCCCGAGATCCCCGCCGACTTCATCACCAACCAGGAGGAGAAGCCTTCCTGAACTCCCTGCTGAACCTCTTCTTGGGCTCCTGACCTTGGTGTTCGGTGTTCCGGCGGGGGCCGTGCGGAATAAATCTCAACGCTTGTATATTTTTTTGAGGTGCCGCTTCCGGCCTACCGCCGAACCAGGAGTCCTGCCATGCCCTCCGACAGCACGACCACGCCCGCCAACCCGGAGTCCGCCCCACCGGGAGAACCGGGAGAGGCCCCCCGCGGGCGCCACCTCGGTCTCGCCCTCGTCGTCATCGCCGCCGCACAGCTGATGGTCGTGCTGGACGGCACGATCACGAACATCGCGCTGCCGAGCATCCAGACCGACCTCGAGGTCTCGGCGTCGAACCTGGCCTGGATCGTGAACGCCTACGCCCTCGCCTTCGGCGGGCTGCTCCTGCTGGGCGGCCGGGCCGGCGACCTCTTCGGGCGCCGCCGCATGTTCCGCACCGGCATCACGGTCTTCACACTCGCCTCGGTCCTCGGCGGCCTCGCCCCGAACGAGGAACTCCTCATCGGCGCCCGCATCCTCCAGGGCATCGGCGCCTCGATCGCCGCGCCCACCGCGCTCTCCCTGATCGCGACCAACTTCCCCGAGGGCAAGCCCCGCAACAGGGCGATGGGCGTGTACGCGGCCATGGCAGGGCTCGGCTCCACGGTCGGACTCCTCCTCGGCGGCGTCCTGACCGACTACCTCGACTGGCGCTGGGTGTTCTTCGTCAACATCCCCATCGGCATCGCCGTACTCGCCGGCACGAAGGTGCTTTCCGAGGGCGAACGCAACACCGGACGCCTCGACGTGCCCGGAGCGATCACCGGCACCGGCGGCCTCATCGCGCTCGTCTACGGCATCACGCGCGGCGGCCAGGACGGCTGGACCGACGCCCTGACCCTGGCCTCCTTCGGCGTGGCCGTCGTCCTGCTGGCACTCTTCCTCGTCCTCCAGATGCGCACCACGCACCCGATGCTGCCGCTGCGCCTGTTCAGGGACCGCAACCGCGCGGGCTCGTACGCGACCATGCTGTTCCTGGGTGCGGGCATGTTCGCCACGTTCTACTTCCTGACGCTCTACATGCAGCAGATCCTCGGCTACAGCCCGGTCAAGACCGGGTTCGCCTACCTTCCCTTCAGCTTCGGCATGGGGATGGCCGCCGGGATCAGCTCCAAGCTGGTCGCCCGCCTCGCACCCCGGCAGATCGCCGGCCCCGGGCTGGTCATCGGCGCGTCGGGCATGTTCTGGTTCAGCACCCTGGAACCGGGCGCCTCCTACGTCACGCACCTGATGCCCGCCATGTTCGTCACCGCGCTCGGCCTCGGCATGAGCTTCGTCCCGATGACGCTCGGCGCGGTCAGCGGAGTGCGCGACCAGGACTCCGGCATCGCCTCCGCGCTGCTCAACACCGCACAGCAGGTCGGCGGCGCCCTGGGCCTGGCGGTGCTCACCACGATCTCGACGTCGGCGGCGAACGACAAGCTTCCGGAAGCGGCGGGCAACTTCTACCGGGCCGTCGCCATGAAGGACTTCGCCACGGTCGCCAAGGCCGGCGAGGCCCTGACCCACGGCTACACCACGGCGTTCACCGTCGCCGGATTCCTGTTCGTGGGCGGCCTGTTGATCACCCTGTTCGCCATCAACGCGAAGAAGCAGGAGCACACGGCGTGAACGGACCCCGAGTCCTGTCCACCGTCACGGAGCTCGACACCCACGAGCGGGGAACCCTCTTCTCGGCTCGCGGTGCCCGCTTCTCGGTCGACCTTGATCCGTTCCTGAACACGGATCTCTTCCGGATGACCGGACCGGTCTTCTCACCGCATCCGCACGCCGGTTTCTCCGCAGTCACCTACCTGTTCGACGACTCCACCACCCGCTTCCACAACCGGGACAGCCTCGGCGACAGGAGCCTGATCGAACCGGGCGGAGTGCACTGGACCGTCGCGGGTTCGGGCATCGTGCACGACGAGGTCGTCGAGGAGCTCGGGCGGCTCGGGCACGGCGCGCAGATCTTCGTACGGCTGCCCGAGACCGACGAGCAGAACGACCCGTACGGCATGCACTTCGGCGCGCAGGAGCTGCCGTCGGACGAACTCACCGAGGGCGTACGGGTCCGCGTGGTGGCGGGCGAGGCGTTCGGGATGCGCTCGCCGGTGCGGGAGGCGGCCGGCTCACATGTCTACGACCTGATGCTGGGGCCCGGCGCCCGTGTCGAGGTCCCCGTGGACCCCGAGTTCCGCGGCTTTGTGATGACGGTCGAGGGGGAGGGTCGTATCGCCACCCCCGAGAGCCGCGGCGAGCTGGGTCCGTCAGGCCTCGCCGTGTTCGAACCCGGCATCGGGGCCGTGGAGTTGGCGGCCGGCGAGCAAGAAGCGCAGTTCCTGTTCGGGGCGGGCCGGCCGCTGCGCACCCCCGCGTACATGTACGGCGGGTTCTGCCTCTCCAGCCGCACCCGCGTCACCGAAGCCGTCGAGCGCTACCAGTCCGGCGAGATGCACGGACTGCTGACGGCACCGTGACAACCAGCAAGACATACACCCCACTTGAAGGAGTACGGATGTCCCCGACCGTAGTGGTCATCGGCGGCGGTTACGGCGGAAGCGCCACGGCCAAGGCGCTGGACGGCGTCGCCGAGGTCGTCCTCGTCGATCCCAAGGAGGCGTTCTTCCACGCCGTCGGCGCCCTGCGTGCCGTCGTGGACCCGGAGTTCCTGCCGCAGGTCTTCTTCCCCTACGACAACCTGCTCACCAACGGCCGTGTGGTGCGCGACCGTGCGGTGCGCGTCGAACCGGGCCGCGTGACCCTGGCCTCGGGCGAGGAGATCGACGCCGACTACATCGTGCTGGCCACGGGCTCTGGCTACCCCTTCCCGGCCAAGACCGACCTGGACGGCACCGAAGCCGCCCAGCACAAGTACCGGCAGGCGCACGCCGATCTCCGGGCGGCCGAGCACGTGCTGCTCCTCGGCGCCGGACCGGTCGGGCTGGAGTTCGCCGGTGAGATCAAGGCCGTATGGCCGGAGAAGAAGGTCGTCATCGTCGATCCGGTGGCCGACATCCTCAGCGAGTACGCGCCCGAACTGCGCGAGGAGATCCGGCGTCAGCTCGGTGAGTTGGACGTCCAACTCGTCCTCGGCTCCCCGCTGAAGGGCAACCCGTCCACTGCGCCCGGCGTGCGCGGCACCTTCCACGTCACCACCGACTCCGACGTCGACATCACCGCCGACATCTGGTTCCGCTGCTTCGGAGTGGTTCCCAACTCAGGCTACCTGGCAGGTGCGTTGATGGACGTGCGCCTGGCGAGCGGCGAGGTCGCCGTCACCGACACCCTCCAGGTGAAGGGACAGGACACGGTCTTCGCCCTCGGCGACCTCACCGACATCCCCGAGTCCAAGCGCGCCGGCACGGCGATGCGGCACGCGAACGTGGTCGCGGGCAACATCAAGGCCCTCATCGAGGGCACCGGCGAATTCGCCACCTACCAGCCGGGTCCGGCCGCCATCCTGCTGCCGCTCGGCCCGACCGGGGGAGCGGCCCAGCTCCCGGGCCAGGGCGTCCTCGGCGCCGAAGTCACCTCCCAGCACAAGGGAGCGGACCTGATGACGGGCCGCTTCGGCGAACTGTTCGGCACCCGGACGGCATGAGGGCCGCCCACGGCTCCGGCTCACCCCTGGGGCGGGGGCACCAGTCGCACGGCCAGGTCGCGCAGGAAGGGCTCGTAGCGTCCGACCTGGGCGGCGCCCGTGATCCGTTGCCGTGTCGGATCGACGTCCCTCGCCATGTTTCCTGCCATCCTCATCTTCCCGAACACGCCCTTGGAGTTGCTCATGACCGCACCCGGCTTTGTGTCGACCGAGGCCGACGGCACCGCCGTCTGGTACATGGAGTCGCTCATGACCGTGCTCGCCTCCGCTGAGGACACCGACGGGAAGTTCGGTGTCCTCGAGGTACGGGCCAAGCCCGGCATGGCCGGACCGCTGCACATCCACCACAAGCACGACGAGGCCTTCTACGTCCTGGAAGGGAGGGTCAGGGCCCGCTGCGGGGAAGACGTGTACGAATGCGGCCCCGGGTCGTTCATCTGGCTGCCGCGAGAGGTCCCGCACCAGGTCAACGCGGTCGGTGACACCGAGGTGCGGATGCTGGAGTTCTCCCTCCCGGGCGGCATCGAGGCCTTCCACCGGGAGGCCGGCGTGCCGGCCGAGACCCGGACCGTGCCGCCGGTGTCGGTCCGTCCGGACATGGACGCACTGCGCGGGCTGGCGGCGAAGTACGACGTCGAGATCGTCGGCCCGCCGCCCGCCCAGGCCGGCTGACATTCCTGGGAGGACGACGGTGCCTGTCTCCCGCGATCATGGGAGACAGGCCGCCCGGTTGACCTCGCTCACTGCGCCTTGTGGCGGTTGGGGTCAGTCCTGTCGTGGGGTCGCGCCACCGGTGAGGCGGATGTCGCGGGAGGAGGAGCCGACGTGGACGGTGCGGCGGCCGGCGGGCCGGACCCAGCGTCGCGCGTCGGTGTCCCAGTAGGACAGGCTGCGTTCGTCGACGTGCAGGGTGATGCGGCGTGACCGGCCCGGGTCCAGTTTCACGCGGTCGAACGCGGCGAGGGCCTTGACCGCCATCTCGACGGGCGCGTTCCTGGGCGGGCCGACGTAGACCTGCGGGACCTCGGCTCCCGCGCGGCGGCCTCGGTTGGTCACGGTGAAGGCGACGTCCAGGCCACCGTCGTGTGCCGGGCGTACCGTCAGCCGGTCGTAGCCGAACTCCGTGTACGACAGACCGTGTCCGAAGCAGAAGAGGGGTTCGATGTCCTCCCGGTCGAAGTGGCGGTAGCCGGTGAAGATCCCCTCGCTGTAGGTGACGACGCCCTTCACGCCGTAGTAGCGCTCGGGGTGGGCGGGTCCAGGACCGGGTGGTCGGCCTCCTTCTTCGGGTAGGTCATGGTGAGTTTGCCGCTGGGGTTGGCCCGGCCGAGCAGCAGGTCGGCGGTCGACCAGCCGCCCTCCTGGCCGACGTACCCCGCCAGCAGGACGGTGCCCACCTTGTCGAGCCACGGCATGGTGACCGGGTCGCCGACGTTGAGCACGACGACGGTGTTGCGGTTGGCGTCGACGACCGCCTCGATCAGTTCGTCCTGGTGTTCGGGCAGGCTGAGGCTGGTGCGGTCGCCGGAGCCGCCGACGTTGCCGCCGGAGCCGTTGAAGGCGAACACGACCGGGGTGTGCACCCGCCGGGCCAGACGTGCGGCCTCCTTGATGTCGGCGGCGCGCTGCTCCGGGGTCACCCAGGCCAGGCGCACCTGGACCGGGCCCCGGCCCTGGATGGTCTCGGCCCACCCGGTGGAGGTGATCCTGATCTGGTACGCCTTGCCCGCGGTCAGCTGGACCACACCCCGCCCGTTGTCCAGACCGTCGGTGGTCGGCACGATGCTGGTCCACTTGCGGACGAAGCTGTCGCGGGAGGAGGCGGCCGTGGCGACCTGGGTACCGTCCAGGGAGAGGGCGGCGGCCCCGCCCCAGGCCTGGATCATCAGCGCGTACTCGCCACTGCTGGGCGGAGTCAGCGTGCCTGTCCACACGTACGCCGAACCGATCGGGAACGCCTTGTCGCCGGTGAAGTCCACGGTGGCGTCGAGCACTTGGGCGCCGCCCGCGGCAGGGGTACGGGTCAGCCCGGTGCCGGTGCCGCTCGCCGGGGTGAGGACGGCGGTGGGCACGGGTGTGCCGGTGAGGTCCACCCCCACGGAGTGGGCGATGTCGACGCCCGCGGTGCGCCTCAGCGCGTCCAGCGGGGAGATCATGCGGTCCTCGAAACCGTACGCCCGCTCGCCGGACACCGTCACCGCCACCTGGGCCGCGGTCGGGCCGATCAGGGCCAGGGAGCGCAGTGCGGCCCGGCCGAGCGGCAGCCCGCCGTCGTTGGTGAGGAGCACCGCGCCCTGGGTGGCGGCCTTGCGGGCGGTGCGGGCGCCGGCGGCGATGTCGATGGTGGGGCGGGCGGGTTTGCGGCTGCCGTCCAGCAGGCCGAAACGGTCGTACTGGCCGAGGATCCGGCCGACCGCCAGGTCGAGCGCGGCCACCGGGATGGTGCCTGCTTGGATGGCCTGCTTCAGCGGGTCGCCGAAGAAGGAACCGTTGGGCATCTGCAGGTCGAGGCCGTCCTCGATCGAAATGCTGTGGGTGGCGCCCCAGTCGGAGGTGACGAACCCCTCGAAACCCAGCTCGCCGCGGAGGATGTTGGTCAGCGTCGTCCTGTTCTCCGCGCACCACTCGCCGTTGAGGTGGTTGTACGCCGCCATGATGGAGGACACACCGGCGCGGATCACCGCCTCCCAGGCGGGCAGGTAGATCTCGTGCAGGGTGCGGTCGTCGACCCGGAAGTCGAAGTTGGTCAGCGGGTCGTTGGGGGCGGCACGGTTGAACTGGCCCAGGATCTGGTTGTTGGCCAGGTAGTGCTTGGCCTGGGCCAGCATGCCCTGCGCCTGCACGCCCTCGATCTGGGCGGCGCCGATGGCCCCGTTGAGGTAGGGGTCCTCGCCGGTCTGGTCCTTGTTGCGGCTGAAGAACGGGGCCCTCGACACCTCGATCTGCGGCGCCAGCAGCACGTCCATCCGCAGGGTGCGGCCCTCACGGCCCATCACCTCCCCGTACTCACGGGCGAGTTCACGGTTGAAGGAGGCGCTCACGGTGGACATGGGTGGCAGGCCCGTGGCCGAGGCGGCCACATTGACCCCGGCCGGGCCGTCGCTCAGGCGCAGCTCTGGTATCCCCAGCCGGGGCACCGGGGGCAGGTATCCGGCCTGGCCGAGGCGTACGGGGTCGGTGGCCCCGTGGACCAGGGAGATCTTCTCGTCGAGGGTGAGTTGGGCGAGCAGGTCGCGGACCCGGCGGCTGCCGGTGCCGGCCGCGGAGGCGGGTGCCGCCGCCACGACCGGTCCCAGCGCGGTTAGGAACGCGACGGCGGCGGCCGTGGCGCCGAATCCCTTGAGCGCGTCGCGGCGGTTCGGCTCGTCAGTACGTCTGTGCTCCGTCGAGGCGTGGTTGTGGGGCTGGTGCATGAGGGCGTCCCTTCCCTGTGGTGCACGTCATCGGGCACACCACCCCTGAGCCGCCGTCAGAAGGTGAACGCAACGACGGTCTTTGATCGTGGGGCGGCGCGCCTGAGTGTCGAAGCCCGAACCGGAATGGTCAATGCTTTAAGCAACACCATTTCTTCTGGGACTTGAGCATTCAGATCCCGAATCATCGAGGCGGTGCGAGCCTTGCCAGGCCGTGGAAGTCGCCCTTGGGTTTCGGGAAGGCCCGCCCGATGAGCGACTGGTAGAAGCGGATGGGCTCGACGTCGCGCGGTACAGGGTGACCTTGTCCGTGATCGGTGGGCGAACTGCCCGGACCCACACCGATGATGACCCGGCCCTTCGTCAACTGGCGAGGAGGTTGGCGCGTTCGGCAGGCTCGGTCGGGTTCTGGGGCGCGGGGACGGTGAGGGTGAGCAGGGACTGTTCGGCGACGGCCCCGATGATCCTGGTGCTGGCGGCCTCGGAGCCGGGGGACCGGGCGTCGGCGTAGAGGTCGAACCGCATGCCTGTTGCCTCCACGATGCTCCGTCGACGCAGTAAGTAAAAACTGGCTTACCTGGAGCCCGTCAAGACTCCGGGATGCACTTTCCGGGCCTAGGGGGCTAAGGGGAGGGGTCTTCGGTGCCGTCGTGCCGGTTGGCGAGCGGTAAGTGGATACTCTTTTGGGGTAAGCGGTGATGATCGAGTGAGCGGAGCCCCCATGTCTCTTCCCGTGCTGTTCGGAGCCAATGTCGACCCCGTCTGGGAGGATCCGGGGGAGCCGCTCCGGATCACCCGGCAGGTCGAGAAGGCCGGCCTGGATCTCGTCACGGTCCAGGACCACCCGTATCAGCCCAGGTTCTACGACGCCTGGACCTTGATCAGCTACCTCGCGGGCGCCACCGAGAAGGTCACCTTCGTGCCCACGGTCGCGAACCTCCCGCTACGGCCGCCCGCCATGCTCGCGAAGTCCGCGGCCAGCCTCGACGTGCTCGCCCCCGGGCGGATCCAGCTCGGTCTCGGCACCGGCGCCTTCTGGGACGCCATCGAGGCCATGGGCGGGCCGCGCCGGGAGCCCAAGGAGGCTGTGGCGGCCCTCGACGAGGCCGTCGAGGTCACCCGGCTGATGTGGAGCGGCGAGCGCTCGGTGCGTTTCAAGGGTGAGCACTACTCGATCTCCGGAGTCCACCCGGGACCTGCCCCCTCGGCGGACCTCGGTATCTGGCTCGGCGCCTATGGCCCGCGCATGCTGGCGCTGACGGGCCGGAAGGCGGACGGCTGGATGCCCTCGTACGGCTTTCTCGGCCTCGACCGCCTCAAGGACGCCGTCGCGCGGCTCGACGCGGGCGCGCAGGAGGCCGGCCGGGACCCCGCGTCGTTGCGCAAGGTCTACAACCTCAACGGACTGATCAGTCCCGTCGAGTCCGCCGTGCCGTTCCAGGGCAATGTGCGGCAGTGGGTCGACCAGCTCGTCTCCCTCGTGCGCGAGAACGGGATGAACGGCTTTGTCTACTGGCCCGACGCCGATCACCTGCGCCAGCTGACCGTCTTCGCGCTGGAGGTCGTGCCGGCCGTGCGCGCCGCGCTGGCCTGATGGAAGAGGGGCGGCGGGGGCGGGAACAGAATCCGGACTCCCCTGGTTGTGTGGAGTAATCAGGTAGTAATTAGTTACCTGACCCTCCAAGGAAGGCGCAGTGATGACCACCTCGCTCCCGCTCCCCGACCTCGACGGCGCCACCGCGCTCGTCGCCGGCGGCACCGGCAACGTCGGATTCTTCGCCGTCGACGCGCTGCTCCGCGCGGGCGCCGACGTGCTCGTGCCTACCCGCAGCAACGCGAAGTTCGACCGCTTGCGGTCCCGCCTCGACTCGTCGCTGCGGGATCGGCTGTCCGGTCTGCCGGGCGACATCGGCACCCCCGAGGGCGCTCGGGAGATCGCCGAGCAGGCGAGGGCCCGGACCTTCGGCGGCCTCGACGCCGTCGTGTCCACGGTCGCCAGCTGGCACCAGGGTCCGCCGGTTCTGTCCGGGGGCTTCGACGCGTTCCGCGAGGTGATCGAGTCGACGCTCTACCCGCACTTCGTGATCGCCGAGGCGCTGGTGCCCGTGCTGAAGTCGGGCGGCTCGTTCACTACCGTCAACGGCCCCGTCGGCTTCACCGACGGCGTGCACTCCTCCACCGGCCCCATCGCCGCGGCGACGGCGGCGCAGAACCGCCTGGTCCTCGCGATCGCCGACGAGACAGGCGGCGACCCCCGCGTCAACGACATGGTGATGTGGGCCTACCTGGGCCCGAACGGCACCCGCCCCGGCTCGCCCCTGCAGGGCGAGGAGGTCGGCGCGTTCCTGGCCTGGCTCGCCGGTCCGGACGCGAAGGGCGTGCACGGCCGGACCGTCCACCTGCGCACCCCCGACCAGGTACGGCGGACACTCTCGGGTGCCGCGCAGTCCGGCGACCTCGGCTGAACGGGACACCGGACACCATGAACCTCTACGAACTGGCCGGCGGCAGCGAGGCCTTCCACCGGATGACCAAGACCTTCCTCGCCAAGGCCCAGGCGGACGACCTGCTGGGCACGATGTTCGCCGGCCTGGACGACCACGCCGGGCACATCGCGGACTTCTTCGTCATGACCTTCGGCGGCCCCGACAACTACCTGCGCGAGCGCGGCGACCTGCGCTTCCTGCTCAAGCAGCACGTGGGCCTGCGCATCACCGAAGAACAGCGGCTCCGCTGGATCCGCCTGATGACCGAGGCGGCCCGTGAGACGGACCTGCCGGAGGCGTTCATCACCGTCTTCGTCAACTTCCTCCAGGGACCGTCCCGCAACACCACCCGGGTGTCCCATCTGAGCCCGGCCGAGGCCAGAGCGATGCTCGGCGACTGACCGATCCGCCCCACACACCCCTAGGAAAGGACCAAGGACAACCGCCATGGAATGGAAGATCGACCCGTCCCACTCGTCCGTGGACTTCACCGTCCGCTATCTCGTCACCACCGTCCACGGCAACTTCACCGGCCTGCGCGGACCCGTCCAGCTGAGTGACGCCGCCGAGGGCGAGACGCCCGAACTGCTCTCCTTCGACGCCACCTTCGACGTCACCAGCTTCCAGACCGGCATCCCGCCCCGCGATCACCACATCAAGGGCGAGAACTTCCTCGACGCCGAGGCCCACCCCGAGGCGAAGATCCGACTGGTCTCCCTGACCAAGGACGTGCCGTCGCGCTACCTGATGACGGTCGAACTCACCCTGCACGGTGTCACCCGCACCGTCGACCTGGCGGCGGACACCGCCGGCCCCGTCACCGACGCCTTCGGTGTCCAGCGTGTCGGAGCGACGGCCACCGGGCGCGTCAGGCGCAGCGACTTCGGCGTCGACGCGTTCCCGGGCGTCATCTCCGACGCGATCGACTTCACCGTCAACGTGCAGGCCGTACCGGCGTCGGTACCCGACGACCAGCTCCCGCCCGCCAAGTAACTCCTCCTAAGGAACAGCACCATGAGCACCCCGACCTCAACACCTCTCGACGGCAAGGCGGTCGTCGTTCCCGGCGGCACCGGCAATGTGGGCGAAGGCATCGTCCGCGCCTTCCTCAAGGCGGGCGCCACGGTCGTCGTCCCCAGCCGCAGCCAGTCCCGCCTCGACGCGCTGGCCAAGCTGATCGGCCCCGAACTCGCGGTCAACCTCAAGACCATCGAGGCTGGCTACGGCACCTTCGACGATACGGACGCGCTGGCCACGAAGCTCGTCGAGGAGCTCGGCCACATCGACCACGTGGTCGCCTCGGTCGGCGGCTGGTGGATGGGCAAGGCCCTGTGGCAGATCAGCGAGGAGGACTGGCAGAAGGTCTTCGTCGACGTCGCGACCTCGCACATGGCGCTCGCCCGCGCCTTCGTTCCCCGCCTCACGGAGGACGGCAGCTACATCACGATCGCGGGCTTCTCCGGCCAGAAGCCGTACCCGGCCGCAGGCATCGTCAGCATGCAGGGCGCCGCACAGCTCATGATGCGCGAGGCGTTCAGCGCCGAACTGAAGGGGCAGCGGCGTATCAACGACCTCGTCCTCGGCCCGATCATCAACCGCAGCCGCCCGGGCGGCGACCCGAACTGGCTCACCGCCGACCAGGTTGGCGAAGCGGCGGTCGCCGTCGCCCGTACGCCCGCGATCGCCGACGAGCACATCGTTCTGGACAATGTCGAGGACCTCAAGCAGACCCTTGCCCGGGCGGCCGACTGACCGTTCACCCTCCCTGACAGAGCCTCGGGGCCGACGCTCTGTCGTCGCACTCGGCGCGGATGGCGGCTGCACAGCTGTCATCCGCGCCGCCGACTCGGCAAACGTGTGGCGGTCGGTGAAGAGAAGTACCGGGGCGGCGTATGCCTGAACGGGGGCTGCGTCCCGACCAAGGTCCCGCCGTCGGGAGCTGGAGATCGGCAGGCGCGTTACGCAGCCCTGTCCCCGCCCGCCGACGCCGTACCCTCACCGGTCGATGGTGCGCTCGGGACCGGCGCGGTGGCCGGAGTCCAGTTCTCGTAGCGCAGGCCGAAGCCGAAGCGGAACAGCGGGTTCTCGGTGTCGAAGGGGACGTCGGACCGGCTGGCGGTCACGGCGTCCATGGAGGACGGCAGGTCGAACGGCAGGCTGCCCTCGGGCTGGGCCTCGCCGAACAGGATCCGGACGAAGGCGTCGTCGGAGGCACCGAAGTTGCCGGTGACCGCCGCGGCGTGCTCCGCGACACCGGTGAGGACGGCCGGGCGGTCGAGGTAGACGTCGAGGACGGTGGGGACGGTCTCGCAGACGGTCCGGATGCGCTCGGTCTCCTCGTCCGGGAAGGCGAGGGACCCGGCGCGGAAGAACGCCTCGACGGGGCCGGGCCGGTGCTCGAAGGGCGCATCCACGCGCAGTACGGCGACATCCGCCTCGGCGGGCGTGTCGACGAGGGTGGCGCGGGTGCCGACCGCTTCGGCGGACAGCCCCTCGGCGTAGAGGCGCAGGGGTGCGGTGAGGGGCAGGCGGGCGGGGCCGGCGTCGTTCTTGAGGAGGACGTGGGCGGCCGCCTGCGCGGCGAGTCCGTCGGCGCGTGACTGGGCGGTGCCGACGACGAGGCCGGCCCGCTCGGCGTCGACGAAGGGGTTGTCGAACAGGCCGAGGCGGAACTTCTCGCGCAGCAGGCGTCGCACGGAGGTGTCGAGCCGCTCCTCCGCGACGCGGCCGCCCTTGACCAGATCGACCAGTACCCGGACCTTGAACTCGCCGCCGAACTGGTCGAGTCCGGCGTCGAGGGCCTTGAGCATGCGCTCCTCGTAGCTGAGGTGTTCCACGCCCCAGTACGTGTGGCCGAGGATGCCCCAGTCGGCGCAGACGACGCCGTCGTAGCCGAGCTGTTCGCGCAGCAGCCCGGTGATGATCTGCTTGTTGAAGCCGAAGCCGACCTCCTCGAACTCCGTCCCGACGGGCATGCCGTAGTACGGCATCATCTGCGAGACCCCGGCTTCGATGACGGCCTTGAACGGCTCCAGGTGGTAGGCGAGGTTGTCGCCGGGGTAGACCTGTTCGCGGCCGTAGGCGAAGTGCGGGTCCTCCCCGTCCTTCTGCGGGCCGCCGCCGGGGAAGTGCTTGGCCATGACGGAGACCGACTCGGGCCCGACCCGCTCGCCCTGTAGGCCCCGCACGTAGGCGACCGCGAGCCTGGTGGTGAGGGCGGCGTCCTCGCCGAAGGTGGCGCTGATACGTGACCAGCGGGGCTCGGTGGCGAGGTCGATCTGCGGGTGCAGCGCGACCCGGATACCGACGGCGAGGTACTCGCGCCGTACGGTGTCGGCCCAGTGCCGGACCAGTTCCGGCGAGCCGATCGCGGCGAAGCCGAGCGGCTCGGGCCACTGCGAGAACGGACCGGCCACCAGCGCCGTCATGGGGTTGTTGGTGAAGGCGTGCCGGGGGTCGCTGGAGATGCTGACCGGGATACCGAGCGGGTGCCGGAGTGCCGTCCGCTGCACGGTGTTGTGCCATTCGGCGATGGCGCGGGCGGTGGGGCCGTACAGGACGTTGAAGTGGGTGATGCCCTTGGCCAGCAAGGACCCCATCGAGGGCATGCCGAACTGGCCGGGCTCGTCCAGCGGGGCGACGGTGGACGTGGGCTGGAACATCAGCGCGGCCTTGTCCTCCGGCCCCATGCGGGACAGCAGGTCCTCGACGCGCTGGTCGACGTCGAGCGAAGCGTCCTGGTAGGGGTGGCGGGGCTCGGTGGTCATGGTGCGGGGGCCTCTCTGACGTGGGGGGCAGGTGTTGTCGGGGTGCGTTCTTCGGCCATGCTGTCCCGCCGGGCAGGGCGGTGGGCGCTCGTCCTGTCGACGCCGAGGGCCGGTGGCTCGGTGCCCGACCCCGCCGCGCGGCCGGTCCCGGCCGGTCAGGCGGACGGTGCGGCGGACTTTCGTCGTGGCGGGGTCGGGCGGCATGAGGGGCGATGCCCCGCGGGACCGGCGGTCAGGTCGCTGGCCGGACGGTCGTCACGTGGCGCTCTTGACCCGGGTGATAAGGAGCGAGCCGAGCACGCAGAACAGTGCCGAGACGATGAACCACGTCGAGTAGCCGGCGCCGCCCAGCAGGGAGTTCCCCACCGGGATGACCAGGACGCCCGCCAGGAACGGGGAGACCGACGTGGGCAGGGTGTTGGCCATGTTGAGCACACCGAGGTCCTTGGCGGTGTCCTCCTTGCTTGGCAGCAGCTGGATGCAGAGTGCCTGGTCCACGGCGAAGAGCATGCCGGCGCCGATGCCGATGACGACCTCGACGACCAGCAGGACCGGGAGGCCGGCACCGCCCATCGCGGGAGTGAAGGCGGCCACGATGAGCGCGCCGGAGATGACCAGGCCCGAGACCAGGACGAACGGCTTACGCCGCCCGATCCGGTCGGACAGGAATCCGCCGAGGACGGCGCACACCATGAGCGGGGCGATGTTGAGGGCGTTGGCGATGGCGTTGAAGCGCAGCTGCTCGTCCGTGTCGGTCATGCCGAAGTGGGCGGCCAGGAACAGGGTGAGATAGCCGCTCAGGGCGCCGTAGCCGAGCACAATGAAGAACCTGCTCAGCCAGGCCCAGCCGAAGTCCGGGTTCTTGCGGGGGTTGAACACGAAGGACATGAGCAGGCTGCGGATGCCCAGCGGCTCCGTCGGTGGCTCCGCACGCACGCGGTCCTTGAGTCTGAGGCCGAACCAGGTCCCGAACGCGAGGGCGAACAGGGCGGGGACGAAGAACCGCAGGAAGTCGGTGGACAGGAAGGACAACAGCGCCGATCCCATGAGGATGCCGAGCGGGGTGCTCGCCCCGATGACGCCCGAGACGAACCCCCGCTTGTTCTCCGGGACCTGGTCGGCGACGGTGGCCGTGGCACCGGCGAAGGCGAAGTTCGCCGCGCCCTGAGCGATGCACCAGGCCACCAGCAGAATCGTTACGTCAGGGGCGACGGCGCAGACCGTCAATGCCAGGAACATCCCGAGGACGCCACCGACGACGAACGGCCGGCGCATGCCGAACCGGGACATGCTGCGGTCGGAGAGGCGTCCGGCCAGCGGCTGGCACACCATCGCGAACAGCGCGCCGGTCCCGGTCACCAGCCCCAGCTGGGTAGCCGCCGCGTCGACTCCCACCAGGTGCTGGATCCTGACGGACAGTCCGCCGACGAGCGGGGTCAGGATCGCCATGTACATAGCGAACTGGGCACCCGCCAGGCGGGGGACGTAGCCACGGGGAAGACGAGCGGGTTCGACGACCGCGGCCGGAGCCTCCGGAGAGGTTTCGAGCATGGCGACTCCTAGGGGGACGGGCCACGACGCCGTGGCCGAAACCAAATATCTACACTCGTGTAAGTATTCGTCAATACCCCTGCTAGAGTCGGCCCCATGAGGCCCACTGCCCCGGCGAGGACACGCAAGGCTGAGCAGCGGAACGGCTACGCCAAAGGGCGGGCCCGACGCGCCGCGATCATCCACACCGCTGCGGAACACTTCGCGCAGAAAGGTTTCGGGGCGGCGACGATTCTCGACATCGCCGCCGCCTGCGACATCTCGCGCGCCGGTCTGCTGCACTACTTCCCCGACAAGGAGGCCCTCCTGGAGGCCGTTCTCGTGGACCGCGACACCGAGGACCGCGCCCGGTTCCGGCCCTACGCCGGCCTTCCCGAGGGCCTGGGTGTGCTCCGGGGAATGGTCGATCTCGCCGGCCACAACCAGCTCGTGCCCGGGCTGATCGAGCTCTTCGTCCGTCTGTCGGCGGAGGCGTCCGACCCCGATCATCCGGCCCACGGCTACTTCGTCGAGCGCTACGACCGCATACGCCGCGGTACCGCGCACGCACTGCGGCAGGCGTACGAGGCCGGCCACCTGCGCCGCGACGTGGACCCGGACAAGGCGGCCGTCCGGCTCACCGCCCTCATGGACGGCCTTCAGGCGCAGTGGCTGTTCGACCGCACCATCGACATGGCCCAGGAAGTCCGGGCCGCCATTTTCGACGTCATGACGCCGACCGGGATCACCGCCTTCGAGGCCGTGTCGGTCGCGGCGGCGGAGAGTGCGGGGCCCGATACCACGGCGGCGGGCACCGGCACGTCCTGACCGGGCGGACGCAGGTCGGCCGGAAGCGGGGCCACCTCGTGGGCGATGCACTCGGCCCGGTGCCGCGACGACCGGAGATACGTCCACGACCGGAGATACGTCCACGACCGTGGTGAGGCGTGCTGCCAGGTCGGCCGGTCGGCCGCCCGATCGTCACCGTCTTCCACCGGTCGTTGGCAGAACGGCGACTGAGCGCGGCGGCGCCGGCCTACCCCGGGACCGGTGCGTCGGCGCGCGCTTCACCGACCGTCCCGCGCAGCCCTGTTCGGACAGGTCACCGTCCTCGCCGAGCAGGCGATCGACGCGCGGTGGGGCGTACGGCGCGCTTGCGCGGTCCTCACCGCCGGAACAGCGAGCGGCTACTTCACCGGCGCACAGTGCTCCGGTGAAGTGGCCGCTCGCCGCGTCTCCGTACCACCTGTCCTCGGTGTCGGGCGGAACTCGCCGGCCGGTGGCTATCGGCCGCCGCGGCCCCAGTGCGCGTCGATGAACCTGCGGATCTCGCCGGCCCTGTCCTGGTCCTCGGGTGCCGTGCCGTGGAAGCCGCCGTGGCCGGCCGCCTCGAAGACGTGCAGCTCGGCGGGGACTCCGGCGGCCCTGAGCGCACGGTGCAGGCGCACCGTGTCCGACAGCAGGCAGTCGCGGGTGCCCGAGAGCAGGATCGTGGGCGGGAAGCCCTTGGTGAAGTCGCCGAAGAGCGGTGACAGGTAGGGGTCGCGCAGGTCGCGGCCGTCGGCGTAGAGCCGTACCGCGGGTTGAAGGCTGTCGATCAGCACGGTGTCGATGCCCATGTTGGTCTGCCAGGTGTCGCCAGCCTCGGTCATGTCGGTGACCGGGGTCGACAGCACCAGCGCCGCCGGCAACGGCAGCCCCTCGTCCCGGACCCGCAGCATCAGCGCGGCCGCGAGGTTCCCGCCCGCCGAGGTGCCGCCGACGACGATGTCCTCCGGGTGGTGATCGTCCAGCAGCGTCCGGTAGACGGCCAGGCAGTCGTCGAGCGGGGTGGGATAGGGGTGGTCGGGCGGCATCCGGTAGTCGACCGCCCACAACGGGGCGCCGATCGCCGGGGCCGTGGCGATGGCGACGGCACGGCAGATCTCGCCGCCGCACAGCGTCCACGAGCCCCCGTGGATGTCGAGATATACACGGTGGTCGCCGGGGTCGACGCCCTCAGGGGTGACCGCGTAGACGGGCACGTCGCCTACCTTCAGGTCCTTGACGACCGTCCCGGGGGCAACCGCCCCGGCCGCGCCCGCGACGACCAGGGCGGCCAGGCCGGCGTCCATGGCCGCGATCATCTCGCGCCAGCCCTGGACGTCGTCCGGCGCGGGCCAGTCCGGTGCCGGCCCGGAGATGCCCTGGGCGAGCATCGCCTGAGCCTGTGGACTCACCGAGGTGGGAACCGGGATGTCCCGCGCCGGTATGCGCAGAGGGGGATGTGCGGGGTTCGGCGTCGTCATCGCGCTGCTCCTCAGCGGAAGGCCGGCCTCGAACACCGAGTGCCTGCCCGGGGCTCTGGCCGGCTGGTGATTGAGGAGGGTACCCAACGAAGGGCTTCCAGGTCTGCTGCGGGAAGGGATCTGCTGAAGCGGGGCCGCGGTCGCATGCGAGTGGCCCGGCTGGGTCGTCGCGCGGCAAGCGCCGGGCGGCTCGTCTCTATTTATGGGGCATGTTGTTCCAAAAAAGTTGCTAGATTTCTCGCGAGCACGGACTGCGAGGCAGCGACTTCTCCGGATGTCAGGGCACTCGCCGGCATGAGGAGCAGGACGACATGAACGACAGCGCCATCACCATCCGCGTCGGCGCCGACGGAGCCACGACGATGATCAATCAGTTCACCGTCGAACCGGGCGACCAGGACGAGCTCGTACGACTTGAGGTCACCGGCATGACGGACATCGCGAGCACGATGCCCGGGTTCGTGCGCGGCAGCATTCACCGCAGCCTCGACGGAACCCGTCTCGTGAACTACATCCACTGGGCGGACAGCGATGCCTGGCGAAACGCGCACGCGGCGCTGCAGGCGAACCCGGAGTACCGCGAGCACATGGAGAACGTCCGGCGCATCGCCACGGCCGACCCCCACCCCTACGAGGTCGTCGCGGTCATCGACGGCGCCGGTGCCTGAGCTTCGAGTGACGGCCGCTGCCGGCCTACGCCCATGAGTCCGACAGCCGATGAGCAGCCGTCCGGCGGCCGAGTGCGCGATCCCCGCCCCGACCGCAACCGCATCCTTGCTCTCGGCGCGGCGAAGGCGTTGCTCGTCGAGAGCGGCTGGGACGCGGTCACGCACCTCGCGGTCGCCGAGCGCAGTGGACTCGGGCGCACGACGCTGTACCGTTTCTGGCCCGAGCGGGCGGATCTTCTGCACGATCTGATCGAGAGCGAGCTGCCCTCGGACGAGCTGGTTCCGACGGGAGACCTGCGGGCCGACTTCGTCGCCGAACTCCTGCGGCTCGCCGACCGCGTGAACGACCCTCGCACGGCGACGATGACCCTCACGGTCATGGAGAGAGCCGCCACGGATCCCCAGTTCGCGAAGCTGCGGGCCCGCTGGCACTTCGAAGGCACCAGCGGAGTGCGGGCGCTCATCCGCGACGGTGTTGCCGCGGGCCTGCTCAGGCGGGACATCCCGACTCAGGACGCCGTGGACCAGCTGGCGGGCCCGCTGGTGCTGCGCGGCCTGTTCGCCGCCGAGCCGGTGACGCCGGCCTACGTGGAGCGAACGGTCGATCGCTTCCTCCGCGCGTTCGGGCCCGAGCGGCGCGAAACCCCGCTCGAATAGTTCTTGGACAGTTTGAGTTCTTGGGCAGTTTCCGCAGCGGGGCCTGGCCACCGGATCAGGGCCACGCCCGGCCCACCGTCGCGCGCATTACGTCCCCGAGCGGTGTCCGGCCCGTAGCGGGCGGTGCGCTGGTTTCGGACAAGGCGCGGTCCTGCTCTGTACGACAGGCAGGCGGGTCCGGCGTCCGGGCGCCCCCTGCGCGGGCAGGCGGCTTTGCCCGGCCTTCGGGAAAGGCCGTTGACCCCATGAGATCCGGGAGACGGCGTGCGCATTCCGGCACATCCTCGCGCGATCACGCTGTCCCCGGAGTGCGAGGAGCGGGCGCGAAGCGCACGATGGCTGACGGGTGGGGGCCCGGGTGGTGAGAGCCGGTGGGCGACAGGTTCACGGGCACACGCCCGCGCAGGAAGACCGATCCGCAGAGCAGCCCCTCCGATAGCCGGAACCACGTGCCGGGACCATCGACCGCCCCGCTTCCGCGTCGAGTACAGCACCCTCCGAAAGAGGCCCGTCATGACCGTAGAGATCGCAGAGCCGTTCACCGCCGAGAACTCCGCCCTGCTCCTCATCGACCACCAGGTCGGGACCATGGGCTGGGTCGGCTCGATCGCCTTCGAGGAGATGAAGGCCAACGCTCTGGCCCTGGCCAAGGCGGCCAAGGCCCTGGACATGCCGCTGGTTTTGACCTCCTCCATGGAGGAGTACGCGCAGGGCCCGCTGCTCGCCGAGCTGGCCGAGATAGCTCCGGAGGAGTTCGCCGGCCGGATCCAGCGTCAGGGCGTCGTCAACGCCTTCGACGACAAGGACTTCGCCGACGCCGTCAAGGCCACCGGTCGCAGCCACCTGATCATCGCCGGCGTCACCAACGACGTCTGCACCGTCTTCCCCACGCTCAAGGCCCTTGGTGCCGGTCACCGCGTCCAGGTCGTCGCCGACGCCGGCGGCTCCCCCTCCAAGATGGCCGACGACATCTCCATCCGCCGCATGGACAAGGCCGGCGCAGTCATCACCTCCACCAACCAGCTCCTCGCCGAACTCGCCGGAAACTGGACCACCGAAGAGGGCGGAAAGATGATCGGCATCGTCATGGAGCTTCTGCCTCAGAGCTGAACCAGTCACCGTAAGGAATCCGCATCATGTCCATGGCATTCCTGGCCCAGCCCGAGCAGCAGCAGACGCTGGAGTGGCTGGACGGGGGCACGTTCTCCGTCCTGCTCGACAGTGAGGCCACGGAGGGGCAGCTCACTGTGGGCAGGTTCGATGTCGCCAAGGGGGAGGCGCCGCCGTTTCACATGCACACGCGTGAGGACGAGATCTTCATGCTGATCAAGGGTGAGGCGCTGCTGTGGCTCGGTGACGAGCAGATGGAGCTGTCGGAGGGCGGGATCGTCTACCTGCCCCGGAACATCCCGCACGGCTACCGCATCACGTCGGACACCGCCGACCTGCTGATGATCACCACCCCCGGTGGTATTGAGGGCATGTTCCAGCACGCCGGCCGCGACATCAGCACCCCCCGCCCCAAGGACTTCGCCATCACCCCCGAGCGGCTGGCCGAAGCGGCCGAGAAGTACGGGCAGATCCTCCTCGGCCCGCCGCGCTGACGCGCTTCACCGCCCGAGGCGCACAGTTTCTAGCAGTTGTAGTGACCGCCCGCTGTCCGGATCCGGTTGAGCAGCTCGCTCAGCTGCTCCCGCTCGTGTTGCGTGAGGTCCGCGAACAACTCGTCCTCGCACCTGGTCAACGCGGCGCTCGTGGTCTCCAGCGTCGCGGCCCCCTGCGGCGTGATCTCCACGATGTGGCGGCGGCGGTCGGCGGGGTCGCGTCGGCGCCTGGCGAACTCGTCTCGTTCGAGGTCGTTGAGGATCGCCACGAGTTGGCTCGGGTCCACCGCGAGCAGTTCGGCCAGCTTCTGCTGGCTCACCGGTCCGGCGTCGTCCAGGTACATGAGCGTCATGGCGTGTCGTGGGCTCAGCCCGGTGACACCGAGTGCGCTGCGCACCTGGGCGTCAGTGATCGCGCCCCGCACTGCGAGGAGAAACCCCAGGCGATCCATGGGCGCCCCGCCGCTCGCTGTTGCCATGCCCGCCATCCTATAGCGACGGAGATTGCTAACGAAGGAAAACCATTGATAGCCTTCAATCATTCTGGAAGGTTCATCGTTGGAGGAAGTTCATGTTCGTTGCCTACGCCGTCGTCGCGATCCTGGTGTCGCTGCTCATGACGGCCTCCGGCGGTCTGCTCATAGCCCGGACCGAGGACATGAAGGCCACCATGGCCGCCCTCGATGTGCCACTGGCCTGGTTCACCCCCCTTGCCCTGCTGAAGTTCGCAGGCGCGCTGGGGCTGCTGGCCGGCATCTTCTACCGTCCGCTCGGTGTCGCGGCCGGCATCGGCCTCGTCCTCTACTTCGTCGGGGCGGTCCTAGCGCATCTCCGGGTGAAGGACGTCAAGGGGACGCCGGTCCCCGTCGTGCTGGTCCTGCTTGCGGCCGCCCCGGTGGTGCTCGGTATCGCCTCGGCCTGACGCGAGGCCGGACTCCGCCTGTGCGACCGCGAGGTCGGGCATCCTGCCGTCCATGAATTGCACCCTAAGTGTGCACACATCTACTATTCTGGTGACCGGGTTTGCGCTCTGAGTCAGTCGTGACGGCCCATCGGAGAGTCATTGTGCATGCACTCATAGAGGTGACTTTCGGGTGAAGGCGCCTCTGACAGGACGGGACCAGGGACAGGGGACCGACCCGGCCTCCACTGTGGAACAACCTACGGAGACGCCATGACACCCCCCGCCCCGCAGGCCCTCACCAGCACCGACGTCATGGTCGTCGCCGGCGGTAGCGGCAACATCGGCGAAGGCATCGTCCGGGCCGGTCTGCGCGCCGGTGCCACCGTCGTCGTACCGTCCCGCAGCCGGTCGCGGCTCGACGCCCTGCGCGGGTACGTCGAGGAGTTCGGCGTGGAGGACGCGAAGCTGGACACGCGCGTCGCCGACGTGAGCGACTTCGCCCAGGCGCGCGACTTGCTCGCCCAGGTCGCGGCCGACCACGGCCACGTCGACCTGACAGTCGGCTCGCTCGGTGGCTACTGGTCGGGGCCCGGGCTGCTGCGGACCGAGGAGGGCGAGTTCCAGCGGGTCCTGACCGACAACCTGACCGCGCACTACACGTTCGCCCGGCATGCGCTGGCGCTGATGGCGGCCCAGGGCCACGGCACCCACGTCCTGATCGGCGGCCCGGGAAACCTGCTGTTCAACCGGCACTCCAGCCTGGTCACCATCACGGGACACGCGCAGCTGGCCATGGCGCAGATCCTCGACGCGGAGGCGCGTGAGCAGGGTGTGCGTTCCTATCAGCTCTTCGTCGGGCACATCCAGGACCGTCGGCGCGGTGGTGGCGGCGGCCCGGGAGTGGTCACCCCGGACCGGATCGGTGAGCGGGTGCTGGCTCTGTCCGCACAGCAGCCGAAGGACACCGTCCACACGCTGTTCGCCCGTGCGGTCCCCGGATTCCCCTTTCCGACCGAGACCGGCGAATGACGCCTGCGTCCCCGCTCGACACTCTTGCCACACCGCCCGGTTGTCGCACCGCCCTCTGAACGGAACGTCGCCAGCATGAGCACAGGCACGACCCCCGACCGGCCCGCAGGCACAGCCCCCGCCCCCGCCCCCGGCAAGCTGGGGCGGAGTGTCTTCATCGCGGCGGTGGCCGCGATCGGCGGCTTCCTCTTCGGCTATGACAGTGCCGTCATCAACGGCGCGGTGATCGGTATCCAGCGCCACTTCGACGTGTCGTCGGCGGAGACGGGCACGGTCGTCGCCAGCGCACTGCTCGGCTCAGCCGCGGGTGCTGCCGCGGCGGGACGGCTCGCCGACCGGCTGGGCCGCCTGCGGGTGATGCACATGGCGGCGGCCCTCTTCGCCGTCAGCTCCGTCGGGTCCTCGCTCGCGCAGTCCGTGTGGGACCTGGGCGCCTGGCGCGTCCTGGGCGGCATGGCGATCGGCCTGTCCTCCGTCATCGGCCCCACCTACATCGCCGAGATCGCCCCCGCCGCGTACCGGGGCCGCCTCGCGTCGTTCCAGCAGGGGGCCATCGTCCTCGGCATCACCGCCTCCCAGCTCGTCAACTGGGCGATAGCCAAAGGCGCGGGAGGCCGCAGCGAGAACCCCCTGGGCCCGCTCGACGCCTGGCAGTGGATGCTCCTGGCCGCCGTAGTACCCGCGGTGCTGTACTACGTCCTCACCTCACGCATCCCGGAATCCCCCCACTACCTCGTCGCCCGCGGCCGCAACGACGAGGCCCGCCGGGCGGTGACCGAGGTGCAGGGCACCGAAGCGGACGCCGACACCCGGCTCGCCGAGATCGAGCACGCGCTGCGCAACGCCCACAAGCCCCGTGTACGGGACCTGTTCGGCGGTTCCTTCGGCCTGCTGCCGATCGTCTGGGCGGGCATCGGACTCGCCGTCTTCCAGCAACTCGTCGGCATCAACGTCATCTTCTACTACTCGTCGATCCTGTGGCAGTCGGTCGGCATCGACCAGTCCGGCTCCCTGCTGATCAGCCTGTCCACCTCGATCGTCAACATCGTCGGCACCGTGGTGGCGATGCTGTTCATCGACCGCGTCGGCCGCAGACCGCTCGCCCTGACCGGCTCGGCGGGCATGGCCTTGTCCCTCGCCTTGGCATCCTGGGCCTTCTCCTACAAGACGGGCACGGGCGACAGCATCTCCATTCCCGACGCCCAGGGCACGGTGGCCCTCGTGGCGGCCCACACCTTCGTCTTCTTCTTCGCCGTCTCCTGGGGCGTCATCCTGTGGGTCATGGTCGGTGAGATGTTCCCGTTCCGGATCCGGGCCGCCGCGATATCCGTGGCGACCGCCTTCAACTGGCTCGCCAACTGGGCCGTCACGGAGAGCTTCCCGCGCATGGCGGACTGGAACCTCTCGGCCACGTACGCCTGCTACGCCGCCTTCGCGTTGCTGTCCGGTGTCTTCGTGCTGAAGGTGGTCAAGGAGACCAAGGGCAGACAGCTGGAGGACACGACCGTGGTTTGAGGCGAGCGGGAAACCCGAGCAGACAGGACGGCCTGCCGTAGTAGGCGTTATGGACCGAGATCGTCGACGTGTTGTTCGTCTTGTCGGTGATCTTGGCGCGAAGGGAGACGGCCCTGCCCTTCGCCGAGTCCCTCGACGGTGACCGGGAAGGTGGCCTTCTTGCCTGCGACGACCTTGCTGTCCAGGCCGGTGGAGGCGTGGAAGCGGGCCACGGAGGCCGGCAGTTGTACCGTCTGCCCGGCGGACGGCTCATTCGAGTGGAAGGGTCCAGGTCGTGTCGATCCGGGTGGACGCGGACGCGAGCTTGGAGCTGCGCTAGACCGAGGTGGTCAGTCGGTACGCGGCGACGCCGGCCGGGACTGGCGAGCAGCCACCTCACACCCCGCGCCGGCGGCCGCCTCCTCGCTGGCGACAACCGCGCGGTCCGTCTCCCCTCCGGGTGTCTCACGGTCCGGAACTTGGTCCAGGGCGAGGACGGCACGTTCCTCTCCTTCACGGCCGACGGCTCCCCGCTCGCCGCTGGCGACCTCGCCGGCCGTGTCGCTCTCTGGGGACGGCGACCTGCGTCACCGCACGGGCGTCATAGGCAACGCTTCCCCAACTCCCCGTCCGAAAACGGGGATACGGTCAGCGCCCTCGCCCTGAGCCCCGACGGCCGTACGCTCGCGGTGGGCGGCGACAAGGGAACGTTCCAGCTGTGGGACACGGAGACCGGGCAACCACTCGGCGGCCCTCTTCGGACCCCCGGTGAGGCGATCGACACCCTGGCCTTCGCAGCCGACAACCACACCCTGTACGCGGGCAGCGCCCACGTCCCCCTCCAGCGGCACGCCGTCGCCCCCGCCCAGGTGGTCCGAGGGGTCTGCGCCCGGCGGGGGCCGACCTGACGAGGGCGCAGTGGAAGACGTATGCGCCGGAGACCGCGTACCGGAGGGCGTGTGGCCAGGGGCGCTGGGTCAGTGATCGGGATCCGCCGGCCGCGCCGCGAGCGAACGGATGACGTCGATCACGAAGTCCGGACGCTCCTCCGCCGCCCAGTGCCCGCACCGTTCGATGACACCGCCGGTCGCGTGCTTCGCGACCTGCTGGACGGAGGCGAGGCTGAGCCCTCCGAGGCAGGACTCGCCGCCCCACGCCACGACCGGGATGTCCAGCGGGACCTTCGCCCGCTCGGTCACCTGCTCGGCGGTGGTGAAGAAGTCCTGGTAGACGCCGAGTCCGGCGCGCAGTGCGCCGACCTGGGTGATGGCCGCCACGTACTCGTCGAGATCGCTCTCGGTGATCGCGGCGGGGTCGAAGGCGAAGTGCTCGAAGAACCAGCGCAGATAGGGCCGTTCCTTGCCGGCGATGAGGAACTCCGGCAGGTCGGGGACGGACTGGAATCCCATGTGCCAGAGGAAGTTGCCGCCCGGCTGCGGCTGCATGGCCGCTTCCATCATCCCGACTCCGGGCAGCGCCATCTCGATGATGCCGAGCGCGCTCACTCGGTCGCGGTGGTCCGCGGCGTAGAGATAGGCGAAGACCGCCCCCCAGTCGTGGCCGACGACCGTCACGTCGTGGAGGTCGAGGAGCCGTACGAGCTCTGCCAGGTCGCGGGCGATGGTGACGCCGTCGTAGCCGGCGGCCGGCTTGCCCGAATAGCCGAAACCGCGCAGGTCGGGCGCGACGACGGTGTAACCGGAGAGCCCGGCCATGACCTGGCGCCACTCGTACCAGGTCTGCGGCCACCCGTGCAGCAGCAGTACGGCCGGACCGGAGCCTCCGATGACGTAGTGCAGGCGGACGCCGTTGACGTTCGCGGTCCTGTGCTCGAAACCGGCGGGCGTATCCACGTCAGGCTCCGAAGATGGCGGCGGCTGCGGTCTGCCACGCGGGATCGGTGACGTCGATCAGCGTCGGGTTGCCGTCGCACCACTGGAAGGTGTGCTTGAGCCGAGAGATCTTCCAGCCGTCGTCGGTGCGCCGGAAACTGTTCTCGTACCAGCCGTACTGCGTGTAGTGGTCGTCTCCGGTGCGGTTGGGCATCCGGTGCCGCGACACGTGGTAGAAGACGCCGTCCGCCTCGTCGCCTCGCACGTCGATGGAGAAGTTCGAGTACTGGTGCATCACGACCAGCCGTCCGAGGCAGGCTTCGGCGAACTCCGCCCAGACCGTCGGCGTGGTCGTCGCCGCGGGGCGGCCCGTCAGGTCGAAGAAGTCCACCTCGAACGGGTCCGCGAGGGTGTCGGCGTACAGCTTCCAGTCGTGCAGGTCGAGCCCGCGGCCGAAGCGCAGCATGACGTCGGAGATCTGCTGCCTGTCCCAGAGGTTCTGCACCATCACGTCGGTGTTCGGCGGCGTTGCCAAGCCCATCGTCGACTCCCTTGTCCGGCACGATGCGCGATGCACTCGCATCGCACTCTCGCGATGTGGGCGACCGTAATGTGTATGCAGTTTGGGTGTCAATGTGCTTGACGCGCACTGTTGGCGGAGGGGTGTGTGGGTGCCTTTGCCTGGGGCTCGGCTTGCCGACGGGGTGGTGGTTCGATCTTGATCTTGGTTTAACTGTATGCAGTTTTGTTCATGCGGTCTCGCGGGAGGCGGCGCTCGTCGTCCGCTGTTCAGAATCCCCGGACGCAGCGGAACGTGCCGCCCGTCATGGCGTAGGCCACGCCGGGCCCGGAGCAGCTTCCGGTGTCGGTGTCCGCGTCGTGCGTGGCGGTCGCGGTGGTGCCCGGGCCGGAGGCGTAGGCGTAGGCCGTGAAGCCCTTGCCGGTCGCCGTCGCGGTGGCGGTGGCGCCCAGGTCGGCGAACGCGCGGGCTGTGGCGGCGAGCCGGGCGATGGCGTTGGCCGTGCTCTTGGCGCCTTCGGCACGGGCCAGGGCGAAACTGTTGCCTCCGGTTGCCTGGGAGGAGGCGAAGGCGGCGAGGGCCGTCGCCAGGGAGTCGGCGGAGTTGCCGTCGCCGCCCTGGGCGCTGCTGGAGGCGCGTCCGCCCGAACTGCTCTTGGAGAGCGCCTTGTTGAAGTCACCGTCGAGTGCGCCGGCCTGCGCGACGGACTTCCTGCCGCCCGAGTCCGCGCTCGCGACGTTGTGGTCGCCGTTGCCGGACGCGGAGAAGGCACAGGCGTTGTCCGCCGTACCGACGCAGCCGTCGGCCACCGATGTGGCGGAGTTGTGACTGCCGTTCGCCGCGCTGGCGTTGGCGAAGGAGTCCGGGCGCTCGGCCCGGGCCACCGCGCTGTTGCCGACCGCGCCGCTCTTGCCCTCGGCGTTGACACCGGACCGGGCGAGCGCGCCGCCGCCGTCGGTCGCGGCGGCGAGCGAGGTGTTGTTGTCGCTGCTGAGGTCGGACCTGCCCTTGTCGAACAGAGCGAGCGAACCGGCCACGGCGCCCGCCGACGAGCCCTCGCCGTCAGCGTCGGCGGACGCCTTGTTGCCGTCGCCGCCCAGGGCGTACGCCTCGCAGGCGGCGTTGCCCTTCTGCGCGCCGTCCTTGGCTCCGTCGACCTGCGCGCACCGATGCGCCTGCGCCGTCCTGCCCGAGGCCGGCTCGTTCGCGGCCTCCTCGCTGCATCCCGCGAGCAGCAGCGCGCACGTGCCGAGGGCGATGACGCGCCGGAGGTGTCTGCACCTGGCTGGGGCTGTCCACTTGGCGCGCATCGGCTGCCTTTCCTTGTCTGTCGGTCGGGGGGCGGGGGAGAGCGCGGGTCGGGGTGGCGAGGTTCCGCCCCTCCGACCCGCGCGTGTTGCCTGGGCCGTCGGACGTCGGTCAGAACCCGCTGCCGCAGCTCTGGCCCGTACCGATCAGCGCGTACGTCACGCTCGCGGCCGAACACGACACCCCGGTCGTCAGGTTGACGCCCAGGAAGCCGGTCGTCGTCGTGGTGTTGTGCACGGCGCTCACCGTGCCGCCCTTACTGGCCGTGGCCGTTGCCTGGGAGTGCGGGCCGGCGGCTGTGGCGTCGGCCTTGGAGCCGGTGCCGTCCGCGTTGGCCAGGGCCACGTTCTCGTAGCCGAGGATGGCCAGGGTGTCGGCCTTGCCGCCGCCGGTGGCCGCCGACTTGGCGGTGCCGTAGTTGTTGTAGATGGCCCGGGACCGCGCCTGGGAGTCCTTGCCCTCACCGGTGGCGAGCGTCTGGTTGTAGCTGCCTCCCGAGGCCTCGGACCAGGTGAAGACGTGATCGCCGTTCGGGACCGCGACAGCCAGGTTGCCGTCGCCGTAGCTGGCCTTGGCCGTGGCGTTGCCGCACGGCTGCTGCGCCTGCGGCAGCGGCGGCAGCGGCCACGGGCAGTCGGCCTTCATCCCCGCGTGCGGGTTGGTGGGCTGGTTCGGCAGCGAGGGCGTGGTGTTCCACACGATGTCACCGCCGTCGGTGGCCTTCGTGATCGCGGTGTTGTACTTGCCCCGTTCGGCCACGGAGTACGCCTTCGCCTTGTCGGCCGTGGAGATCGCCGTGTTGGTGTCGCCGTCCACCGCGCGGGCGTTGGCGGTGGCGCAGGCGTCCAGCGGATAGGTCGTCTCCCCGGAGTTCACGGCCTGCCCGATGGGCGAGCACGGACCTGTCGATCCGTTGCCCTTGGACTTGGCGATGGCGAGCATGTTGTCGCCGTAGCTGTCGTACGCCAGCGCGTGACCCCGGTCGGTGGCTGTGGCGAAGGCTTCGCTGTCCTCGCCCTGGGCCGCGTCGGCCCGTGCCTGGGAGTTGGCGCCCGAAGTTGCGGCCGCCCGGTGACCGTCGCCGTAGCCGGCGTTGGTGATGGCGGCCGAGTTCTGGCCGTTGGCGATCGACAGGGCCTGGTTCTTGAAGCCGAGGAGGGTGGTGGCCTGGGCGCCCGAAGGCCCGTCGCCGTCGTTGCTGCCGTTGAAGCCCAGCGCGATGGAGCTGTTGTCGTCGCCGGACCTGCCGGCGGCGCGGGCTTCGCCGTTGTCGGAGGAGCCCGCGAAGGTCTTGTTCCGGTCGCCGTTGATGCTGTCGGCGGTGGAGAGCGACTTGTCGTTGCCGACGGCCGTCGCCTGGTTGCGCTGGTCGTGGTCGCCGGTACCGGAGTTCGCCGTCGTCCGGGATCCGGCTGTGGAGATCGCGTCCGACGTGTTGCCGCTCTGGCCGGCGCGGTCCGCGTCGCCGGACTTCGCGGTGGCGGCCGAACCGGCGCCCTGGGCCTTGGCGTCCGCGTCGCCGTCGTGGTTGGCGCTCGCCTTGGCCGAGGCGGCATCGCCCTCGGCCCGGGCGCGCGACCGGTCGTCGCGGTCGGCGTTGGTGGTGCACACGGCGGTCCCCGACTTCACGACGTCGGTGCCATCCTGCTGTGTGCAGGCGTCGGTGGCCCCCGCGGCCCAGCTGGGAGCGAGACTCTCCGCCTTGGGCACCGCGCCCTGGGCCGACTTCAGGAGGGCGGCGATGTCCGCGTCGAGCTTCGCCTTGGCGTCGACGCCGACCTGTTTCATCGCCTTGTCGTCGGCGATGTCGGCCTCGTCCATGAACTTCTGGAGTGCGGCGACAGACTGGTCCGCGGAAGCGGAGAGCTTGCCGGTCGACGCGTCGACGACCGCCTTGAACGTCGCCAGCGCGTCCGCCGGGGTCGACGGACGGGCGGACGCCGCCTCGGCCGGCTTCCCCTCCGGGCGTTGCTTCGGCTCGGCCGGAGACGCTCCCATGGTGACGCCGATGAGCACTGCCACGTAAGCGCTGTTGCGTATGCGCCTGCCAGTACTCCGTCTTCTCGCCCTGGTCCTGCGTGACATCACTGTCCCGCCCTTCTCTGGAATCTGCTGGAATTCTCCGAGTTCATACGCGCGGTACGGTCAGCGGCTGGAACTCGGCGCCGCCGATGAGCATGTCGGGATACGACTTCCACTGCCGGATGAGGGTTCCGCCAAGCCCGTTGGTGAGTGTGCGCGTGCGGCCGTCCGGGTAAGTGAAGGTGCCTTCGATCCGGTCCCAGTCCAGCAGGATGGTGGGGGAGTCCGGCGACTCGCCGACACTGCTCGCGGCGTAACTCCCCACCGCTTTACCGGTGAACTCCAGGACGCCTGCCTCTGTTTCCACGGTCACGTGGTAGCGAGACGGGATGAAGGTGCCGGTCGACGGGTTGTACGCCCAGTCGTGGTGCTCGATCTGGAATTCTCCGGTCGGGAAGTACTGCTTCTCCTCGTTGAGGTAGAGCGCCATGTCCTTGTGTTTGCTGAGTTTCATCTCGTCGAGGTTTCCGGACAGTTCGTCGAAGTGGAACCACATCCAGTCGTGCCATGCGCCCACCTCCGCGGGGCAGGCGTCGACCGCGTAGTACCGTTCCCGCTGGCCCGCGCCGCGGATCGCCACTTCCCGACCCCGCACATGCAGCGTGCCCTCGACCGTGCCGGCCCAGATGTAGCCGTAGGAGATGCTGTGGGGTACGTACGACTGCGGTGTCTCCTTCCCGTACCACATGGGAAATCCGTTGCCGGTGTGCACCCACTCTCCCGATATCCCCGCGGCCTGGTCCTCCACCGTGTAGTGCCACGTTCCGTCGGGCCTGCAGACGATATGGACGGTGTCGATGTCGACCGCGACCTGATCGCTCGTCTTTGTCACGGTGAGAACGCCACGCGGGTGGACGTGCCATTCCGTGGCGAGGCCCTTGGGGAATTCGGTGACCTTGTGGGCCGATCCGCTGGGTTGGGCGACCCTTCCCGGCTCCGAGCGGAGACACATCTGCCAGAAGTCCAGGTTGCCCCAGCCCTGGGCCAGTGACATCGCGCCGATGTTGAACCAGTACTGGTTCCCGTCGTCCCCGTGGACGCTGGTGACCAGATTCCAGCCGATCATCGCCGTGTCGCGTGCTTCTTCCGGGAACCCGTGCCCGTCTTCTTCGAGCGTGACCTCCGGGTTGGACACCTTCATCGCGGTGTACTCCTTGTCTCTGGAAGGTCGGTTGTTTTCGCTTTCCTCGGGGATACGGCGGCCTCAGGCCAGGTTGGCGACGATCTGCGGCAGGTCGAGCGAGGAGGCGATGCCGGGCGGGGCCGCGCAGACGTAGGGCACCGCGTTCACCGGGCGGCTCGCGTTGCCGTAGCCGACGAGGGACCGGTCCTCCTCCGTCGGCCAGATGAAGCGGACGGTGGTGTCCAGGGGCACGTCGCCGTCGACGACGACGCGCCAACCCTGTCCCGCGAAGGGGAAGTTCCAGGACGGATCGAGATCGGGGGTGATGTACCAGGTGGGGATCATCCGCAGCACGGGTGCACCGCCCCGGAGCCCCTGGATCTCGATCCGCCATGCCGCCACGCTTCCGGCGGCGAAGGTGCCCGCCGCGGTGGTGACCGGGGTCTTCGCGACCGCTACCTCGGCCGACGCGGTGATGTCGTCGAGCGGCAGCGCGAGCGACTTCGCCAGCCGGCGCAGCGAAGAACCGTAGTGCTCCCTCGTGGAGGCGGCGACGCCGGTGACATGGGCCGCCGCGGGATCGCCCCCGAACAGCATGGAGAGCATCTCGGGCGAATCGCGCTCCGACATGTCGGCGTACTCGTGGATCGTCAGACAGGTGAGCCGCCGCTGGAGCGAGGTCAGCGCGACCGGGAGGGCCTCGGTGATGAACCCGGGGCTCGATCCGGCGCTGCACAGTGAGGTTCCACCGCGTCGGCAGGCCGCCTCGATGCGCTGCCGTATGCCAGGATCCATGCTGTCGGGGTCGTGGAAATGTTCGAGCAGGGTTGAGATGTTCGCACCCGACTCCAGGAGTCGGCACACGTCGTCGAGGTCGTACGTCATCGGCATGTAGACGACGCAGTCGGGCTCGGCGGCGACGATGTCGTCGATGCTCCTGGTGGCGACGACGCCCGTACGGTCCCTGCCGCACAGGTCACCGGCGTCGCGCCCCGCCTTCTCGTCGGAGTACACGTACACGCCGACGAGGTCGAACCGCGGGTGGTCGATCAGGGCGCGTAGGGCGGCCATCCCGCTGTGGCCCGTGCCCCACTGGGCCACGCGATAGCGCTTGTCGCTCATCTTTCACCTCGGTCATCCGGTGGCAGGAATGCTGTTCGCCCGCGCGTACTCGAAGCGGGTGCGGATCGGTGACCAGTGGCTCGCGGTGACGCGGCCGGGGGTGGGGGAGGCGTCTCACCGTGCCACGGCTCCTGGTCGGAGCTGTGATGCGTGAATGCGCGACCGGCTATTTTATGCTTAGCCGATCGGCTAGTTGGAAGTTAGCTGAGCGGCCAGCTCAGGGTCAAGCCGTCTGTATGCTTCTGCCGTGAACAAGGCCGACGCCCCGAACATCCGACGCCCCGTGCCCGGGACGGTGACAGCTGCTCAGTCTCGTGTCGTCTCGGCCGCACTCGATCTCTTCGCTCAACACGGTGTGGCGGGAACGTCGTTGCAGATGATCGCCGACGAACTGGGCATCACGAAGGCGGCCGTCTACCACCACTACAAGACAAAGGACGAGATCGTCCTCGCGGTCGCCGACGCCGAACTCGCGCGGATGGAGGCGACGATCGACGACGCCGAGGAAGAGCAGTCATGGACGCAGGCGCGCGAACGGCTCCTGAACAACATGGTCGCGCTGGCTGTCGAGCGACGTCGGACGATGGCGACCATCCTCGCGGATCCCGGCATCGCGCGATTCGCCCCCATGACGGGATCGTTCCGGCGTGTCATGGGCCGCATGAATCGCCTGCTCCTTGGCAATGACCCTGGACCGGACGGGGCCGTTCGCACGGCGATGATCATCGCCGCGATCAGCGGGGCGGCCGTGCATCCCTTGGTCGTCGACCTCGACGACGACACCCTCCGTGCCCAGCTGCTGCCGCTCGCGAAGCGTTTTCTCGATCCGACCCGGCCTGATTCGACCTGACGGGGCGAGGCCGACCGGCACCGCGCGTGCGGACCCACCCTGACGTGAGCAGGCGACTGGTGGGGGATCCGTCAGGCGTGGGTGCATGCCGTAACGCATGACGAAACCTGCACCGCGGCCGGCTTCAGCATCGAGACGAAGCGGGGCTCGCCGAGCGCACGAAGGGCTAGCCGATCGCGGCAGGCAGATGCTCGCCCTCCTCATCCAGACGGGCCTGGATACTGCGATCTGGATGTGGTGCTCGCGGTCGCCCTCGGTGGCGGCTGCCTGGCCGACATCGGCATGCTGCGGGCCGAGCCGGCCGTGTTCGGGCCGGTGGCCTCGGACCCGACAGTCTCCCGGCTGATCGACACGCTCGCGGCGGGCGGCCGGCGCGCCCTGGACGCGATCCGCAGTGTCCGCTCCCAAGTGCGCGAACTTGTATGGAAGTTGGCCGGCGCGTCGGCGCCTGATGCGACCGGTTGTGTGACCGTGGACCTGGGCGGCGTGTTGGTGATCGCGTACTCCGACAAGGAAGACGCGGCTGCGACCTGGAAGAAGACCTTCGGCCATCACCCGCTGATGGGCTCCGTCGACCACGGGTCCGGCGAGCCGGTGGCCGGTCTGCTCAGGCCCGGAAACGCCGGCAGCAACACCGCTGCCGATCACATCACGGCCACCCAACTGGCCCTGGCCCAGCTGCCCAATCCCTATCGACGCGGACGGTGGCTGTCGTATTCGGTCGGCATGACCATCACCGACGCAATTCACCAGGCCGTACTCACGGTGCCACTCGCGGGATGGACGCCGGCCGCCGAGCCGGACGGAGAGATCCGCGACGGGGCCTGGGTCGCCGAACTCACCGGCGACATGCTCAACGGTTGGCCGAAGGACATACGGCTGATCGTCTGGAAGGAACGGCTGGACCCCGGCGCCCAGTTGAGGATTACGGATGCCGACGGCATGCGGATCACGTGCTTCGCCACCGACACCACCAGCCGCCCCACCCCCGCAGGACGCTAGCGGCCTACGGCAGCCTGATCGGCCTGAGTTCCTCGAAGCGGTCGCCCGGTCCGGGATTTGTGGCCGTGGTCTTGCCGCCCAGCTGGGTCAGTACGCCCCACACCGCGTTGAGGCCTGTGGTGACGGCGCCCTCGGCCCAGCCGCCGGTCCAGGACACGTCGTCGCCGGCGAGGTAGATGCCGCGGTGCGCCGGATCGAAGTCGTCCTGCATGAAGTGGGTGTAGAGGCGTTCCTGGTAGCGGTAGTGGCCGGGCAGGTTGTCGCTGAAGGCGCCCATGAAGTTCGGGTCGTCCTCCCACGAGATGGTGACGGGGTCGCCGATGATGTGCGAGGCGATGTCGACGTTCGGGTAGATCTGCTTGAGGGAGTGCAGCATCAGCCGTACGCGCTCCTCGACGTCCAGCGGCAGCCACTTCAGCGCGTCGTCGTTCCAGGTGTAGGACAGGCAGATGAGCGCGGGCTGGTCTGGGCCGTTGTCCAGCAGATAGGTGCCGCGGGTCAGCCGGTCCGTCAGCGTCGTGCTCATCACGTGCTGCCCGGTCTCGGGGTCGATGTCCTTCCAGAAGGGGCGGTCGACGACCACGAACGTCTTCGAGGACTGCATGTAGTGGGTGCGCTCGATCGCCGTCCACATCGGGTGGCTGAAGAGCGATTCGTCGGTGTCGATCCGTGCGGACAGCAGCCAGGACTGGCAGGTGGCGATGACCGCCGGGTAGGCCGAGGCGCGGCCCCAGCGGTCGGTGATCTCGATGCTGTTGCCGGGTATGTCGGTGCGCCGGATCCGCTTGACCGCTCCGCGGGGCGCGCCCCCGTGCAGGGAGGCCAGGCTGGTACCGGCCGGCCAGTGGGCGATGCCCTCGGGTGCGTGCTGCCACAGGCGTTGGGGCAGGAGTTGCGCGCCACCGAGGAGGCGCTGCTGGTCGTCCTCGGCGTTGACGTACACGACCCGGAGGATTTCCAGCATCGAGTCGGGGAAGTTGGTGTCCCAGCCACCGGTGCCGAACCCGACGAGTCCGAAGGCCTCCCGGTACTCGAACGGCAGCGACGAGAACGCCTTCGACGTGGCCAGGTAGTGCGAGAAGGACATGTCGTCGAGGCGCGGGACCAGCTCGTTCCAGAGCGTCTTGATCCTGGCGTAGTCGCGCTCCGCGATGGCCTGCTGCATGGCGCCGAAGTGGGCGCGTTCCTCCAGGCAGTCCCTCCACGCGGCACCCACGTCGTGGAACATCTGCGGCAGGTCCGCCGGGGACTCCGCGTAATGCCGGCGGCCCGCGATCTCGATCACGGTGCTGTCGGAGGCCGAGGTGAGCGGGTTGGGGAACGGCTGGGTGTCGAGGCCGAGCAGGTCGACGTAGTGGAAGAAGGCCCGCGCGGAGCGGGGAAAGCGCATCCCGCCGAGGTCGGCGACGGGGTGGTCGGTGCCGGGCTGGCGGGCGCCGCGCAGTCTGCCGCCGAGCTGGGCGGACTCGTACACGACCGGCTTCAGGCCCAGCTTCATCAGCTCGTACGCGGCGACCAGGCCGGACATGCCGGCGCCGACGACGGCGACTTCCCTCCCGTGCTGCTCGGCCGGGACCGAGCCCAGGCCGTCGGGGTGGGCCAGGTACTCGTCGTAGGGGAAGGGAAAGTCGGGGACCAGCATGCTGATCCCGCGCGAAGGCGTGTTCACTTGGGTTCCTGAAGGGCTCGTGCCGGGGTGTGATCCGGCGCGGGTCATATGAGCGAGGAGGAGAGGTAGTCGGTGTCGCGGCGGGCGTCGAGCAGGGTGCGGCGGTCCACGTCGGCCACCACCAGCTCCTCGCCGGTCTCGTCGGCGGCGACGCGGCGTCCATAGGGGTCGCTGAGACAGCTCAGTCCCGCGAAGCCGGGCCCGGCGTGGTTGGCGTAGGCGATGAAGAGCTGGCTCTCCAAGGCCCGGGTGGGGACGACCATGCCGGGGACGAGACGGGTGTCGAAGGGGGCGGGCTGTCCGTCGGCGGACGAGCGGAGCGGCACGGCGGTGGGCACGCACAGCAGCTCGGCGCCGGAGCGCGCCACCGCGCGGGTGAACTCGGGGAACTCGACGTCGAAGCAGATGCCGAGCGCGATGTTCACGCCGTGCAGGGGGACGACCCGGGGCTGCTCAGTGCCGGGCGTGAACACCGAGTTCTCCGCCGGGCCGAACAGATGCGTCTTGTGGTACCTGGTCAGTTCCAGCCCGTCGGCGCCGAACAGCGACGCGCTGACGAAGCGTTCGCCGTGGCGGTGGTCGACGGTCGAGGCGACCAGGGCCAGCCCGGCCGACCGCGCGATGTCCGCGATCGACCGCCGCTGGGCGTGACCGTCGTCGGCCGCGACGGTCGCCGGGTCGTAGCCGCTGACGAACAGCTCCGGAGTCACCAGGAGTTGCACGTCCTGCGACCGGCCGGTGTGGGCCGCCTTCTCCAGGGTCGTGAGGTTGTGCTGCGGGTCTCCGATCACCGCGGTGGCCTGGAGGACCCCCACCCGCAGCCGCGCGGGCTGCTCAGCGGGTGTCATCGAGCGCGCCTTCGCACAGCCGCCGTGCGACCTCGGTGAGCACGTCGACTCCGGCGCACAGGTCGGTGTCGTTCGTGTACTCGCCCTCGTTGTGGCTGACGCCCTCGACGCTCGGGACGAACAGCATCACGGTGGGGACGACGTCGTTCATGTTGATGGAGTCGTGCCCGGCCAGCGTATGGACGGGCCTGCTGGTGAGCCCAAGGCCGTCGGCACACTCGCGCGCCAGGCCGACGCCGGCGGCCGGGTACGGCCGCACGCCCCAGGCGTGCGAGCCGTGCACCTCGATACGGACGTCGACCTCGTCCTCGATCAGCTTGATGCCGTTCTCCAGGAGCTGCTTGGCCTCCGCGAGGACCTCCTCGTCCGCCGAGCGCAGGTCCATGGTCAGGTCGACCCGGCGGGCGACGACGACCGGGGAGTTCGGCAGCACGGTGAACTGGCCCACCGAGGTGTGCAGCACGCCGGCGGGGTAGCGGTCGGCCAGCTCGCGCAGCAGCACTACCAGGCGGGAGGCACCGAGTACGGCGTCACGGCGGTCGGCGATGACGGTGGAGCCGGTGTGCGCCTGCTCGCCGTGCACGGTGACCGTGAACTTCTCCGCCGCCCAGCAGGAGTCGACGAGCCCGATCGTGGTGCCGGAGTCCTCCAGCGAACGACCCTGCTCGATGTGGATCTCGGCGCACGCGGCGGGTACCGGCCCGGTGCCGGTACCGGTGTGCCCGATGGCGGAGAGGGCCTGCGCGACCGTCACCCCGTCCGTGTCCCGGATGGCCAGGGCGTCCGCGGCCGTCATCTTCCCGGTGTAGACGGAGCTGCCCATCATGGACGGGGCGAACCGCGACCCCTCCTCGTTGAACCAGTCCACCACCGCCAGGTTGTACTTCGGCAGGTGCCCGGGCACGTGGCCCGAGGCCAGCCGCCGCCCGGCATGCAGCGCCGCCGCGACACCGTAGGCCCCGTCGAACTTGCCGGCCAGGGGCTGGCTGTCCAGGTGAGAGCCGACCAGGACGTACGGGGCTCCCGGGTTCCACTCCAACAGCCCGAAGACGTTGCCGATCGCATCGGTCTCCACCGTGAACCCGTACTGGCTGAGCAGGGCGGTGAACCATGCCCGCGACTGGGCGTCGGCGGTGGTCGCAGCCTGGCGGTCGACACCGCCGCCGGGGGTCTCGCCGATTCGGCTCAGCGAGCGGAAGTCACGCAGGAAGAGTTCGGCATCGGTGGGGCCGCTCGCAACGCCGGGCGTGTCGGTTCGGTCAGTGGTCATGGGGGAGTCCTCCTCGGGACGGATTGGTGGGGGAAACGGCCGGTGTCACTGGGGAGTCGGGTCGCTCTCGGCTTCGGCGGGGCTACGGTCGGCCGCGAGGGCGAGGACCCGGCCGCGCACCCCGAACCAGCCGACGATCAGCGCGGGGACGATGACGAGGAGTGTTCCGACCGTGAAGGTCCCCACCGGGTAGTCGAAGAGCATCAGGACGAGGACCCCGAACAGGAACACAAGCGTCAGGTACGAGGTCCAGGGGGCGCCGAAGAGACGGAAGGCGGGGCGGCTCACCCGGCCCTGCCGCGACCAGCGGTACAGCCGCAGCTGACACAGCACGATGGTCGCCCAGGTGCAGAGGATCGCCAGGGCGGTCGCATTGATAGCGATCTCGAACGCCCGCTTCGGGACGAGGGCGTTGAGACCGACCCCGAGCAGGGCCAGTACGGCGGTGAAGAGCACGCCTCCGTAGGGCACTCCCTGTCGGCTGAGGCGGCCCATGTACCGGGGAGCGGTGCCGGAACGGGACATCGAGCGGTAGATACGGCCGGTCGAGTACAGGCCGGCGTTGAGGCTCGACAGCGCCGCCGTGAGCACCACCAGGTTCATCACGCCGCCCGCGCCGGGCACGCCGATGCCGTTGAAGAACGTCACGAACGGCGACTCGCCGGCCCGGTAGGAGGTGTACGGCAACAGCAGGGCGAGCAGGGTCGTGGAGCCGACGTAGAACACGGCGATGCGCCAGATGACGGCGTTGACCGCACGCGGCATCACCTTGGCGGGGTTCTCGGCCTCGCCGGCCGCGACACCTATCAGGTCGATGCCGGCATAGGCGAAGACGACGCCCTGCACGATGATCACCGCGGGCAGGAGCCCGTTCGGCAGGATCCCTCCGTTGTCGGCCACGGTCGAGAGCCCGGCGTTATGCCCGTCGACCGGGAACCCGGCGGCGAGGAACACGGCTCCGGTCACCAGGAAGACCACGATCGCGGCGACCTTGACGAGAGCGAACCAGAACTCCATCTCGCCGAAGAAGCGCACGGACACGAGGTTCGCGCAGGTCACGACGAGCAGCGCGGTGAGCGCCAGGAGCCACTGGGGGACGCTGCGCAGCTCCGGCCAGTAATGGAAGTACGTCGCGACCGCGGTGATGTCGACGATCGCGGTGAGAGCCCACGAAATCGAATAGACCCAGCCGGACACAAAGGCGGCCTTTTCCCCGAAGAACTCGCGGGCGTACGAGACAAAGGACCCCGAGTTCGGGCGGTGCAGTACCAGTTCGCCGAGTGCGCGCAGAATGAAGAAGGCGAAGATTCCGCAGAATGCGTAGACGATCGCCAGCGCAGGTCCGGCCGATGCGAGTCGGCCGCCGGCGCCCAGGAAAAGGCCGGTACCGATGGCCCCGCCGATGCCGATCATCTGGATCTGCCGGTTGGAAAGTCGCTGCTGGTAGCCCGACGAGTCGCCGCTGGAACCAGCGGGAAGCGTGGACTGCGTGTCCGTTTCGACAGCCACGAGCTCCTCCTTTTTTCTCGGCACCTGGGGGTGCGCACCGGAAGAGTGTCAGCGGCAGTTGGAACGGACAATGAAAAATCGCACCGCGCGCGGCGGCAAAAATTTGGCCTATGCACAATGGGAGTCCGACGATTTCCGCCACGGGCCACCGCTACGTAACATCACTGCACCGCGTGGCATGGCGCAGCGGTGGAAAGGAGACGTGCGTGTCCGACCACGACACGGAGCGATGGGACGACGCCATCGAGCGCACACGCGGTCGACTGGACGCGATGGTCGAGCAGTTCCTGGCCCGGACCATGGCGGACCCCGCGTACGCCGACTCCGTGCTGACGGCGGAGGATCTGCGGCGGACAAGTGTCCAGTCCTTCTCCGCCATCCTTGACAGCCTGCGCTCCGACGGGACCGCTGACGTGCTGGCCTCCATCGCGCAGTCCATCGGCACTCGGCGGGCCGGGCAGGCCGTCCCGCTGGACAGCCTGCTGCGGGCCGTCCGGCTCGACTTCACCGTGCTCTGGGACAACCTCGCGGACCCCTCCTGCGGGGCAGATCCAGCCCTCCTGGTGCGCAACGCGGGACGGGTGTGGGCCACGGTGGACACCTTCGCGGCCCACGTCCAGGAGCACTACCTCGCGGAACAGGTGGCGATCGAACAGGCCGACGCCGACCTCCAACGGCAGTACCTGTCCCAGCTGTTCGGGCCCACACGTCCGACCGCCGCCGCGCTGGACCGGATCGCCGGGGCGCTCCGCATTCCCAGGACGGGACGTTTCTGTGTGGCGGCCACATCCCGGGACGACGGAGTCACCGTCCGCAGAAGACTGAGGGCCCTCACCCGGCGGGACGACGTCTTCTTCACCTACGACATGGGACACCACACGCTCTTCATCTGGCCAACCGCGCAGACTGCCCTGGCCGGACTCCCTGCCACGGCCAAGGAGCTGTTCGCCGACACGGCAGTCGCCGTCGCACCGGTGGCGCGCGGACTCGTCCGGGTCCGGGAGGCGGCTGCGGCGGCCCGGGAGATCATGACGGACCTGCCGATGGACAGCACGGGTGTCGCGACCCTGTCCGACCGCTGGAGATCGGTGACGCGGCACCTGCTGGCCGGTGTCGGTTGTGAACTCGGGCAGATCGTCTTTCCGTATCTGGAGAAGTGCACGGAGCTGGAAAGGACGAAGATTCTCGAAACGGTCCGCAACTATCTGGAAACGGGCAGCCTCGGAGAGACCGGTCGCGCTCTGAACTGCCACCGCAACACCGTGCTGAACCGGCTCAACGCGTTCGAGAAGTACACCGGGCTCGATGTGCAGCGGCCCTACGACGCGGCAGCCGTGATCATCTGCCTGGAATAGCGGCGAGGCCGCCGCCTTGCCATCCGATGGCCCCAAGCCCATGGTGGGTATAGCCTGCGGAGATCATCGGCAGGCCGGTGACTGACCTCTTCACCGCCGATGGCGCGACGCTGCATTGCGACGAGCGACACCTGGACTCGCGGGTGCGCCGGAGCCCCTTGCTCGACGCCTACTGTGAGGCGGCATGCCTGGTGACCGTCGACTCCGGCCGCGCGTCGGACGCGCCCTCGGACGACACGCTCATGCGATTGATGTTCGAACAACATCCCGCTCCCCACGTCGTGTACGACCGCGACGCAAGGGTGCTGCACGGGAACGCGATGATGCTCAGGACAACCGGTGTCTCGCAGGACGAGGCCGCGGCCGACGACCGACCGAACTCGTCGACGACGGAGTGTCCGAGGACGTGGAGCGGCGGATCCTGTGGGTGGGTCCGAGTGGGGGGCCGGAGTTCACCGCGCCCTTCGTCAAGCTCCCGGGTGATCCACGGCCCACGCCTGGGCCGTGGACATCTATCCGCTCCATGACGCGGCAGGCTTGACCCACACAGCGGGCTGGGCGGTGTCCGACGACTCCCAGCAGTACGCCTCCCGGCAGCGCCTCGCCCTGGTGATCGCCGCGGCCCGGCCGGTGCCGGGCACCACCGCGGACGCCCATGCCTGGCGTGCCTCCGGCCTGGCCGAGCACTGCCAGGACGTGACTGTGCTGGGCGACGGCGCCTACCTCAACTGCGGGATGGTCACCCCGCACCGCAAACGCCCCCATCGGGCCCTGCTGTCGGGCGAGGAAGAAGACAACGCCGCCCACCGCAAGGTCCGCGCGCGGGTGGAGCATGTGATCGGCCGGATGAAGAACTACAAGATCCTCCGGGACTGCCGGCAACGCGGCGACGGCCTTCACCATGCCGTCCAGGCCGTCGCGCACATGCACAACCTCGCCCTCGCGTCATGACCAGAGGACTGCCTCCACGGGCCCTGACCTGCCCGAACACCGCCTTGTGCAACACGCTTTAGAGAGCCCTAGACCCAGTCGGTTTGATTCGGCTCTACCAGTAATTCGATGGAAGCGCCGAGGAGGAAGTGCTTCAACCGACACTTCGCCGCACAGCAACTGCCCTGTGGAGTCACGGCCGTGCACGGCCGAGACTTCACAAAATCAACCATCAACGTGGCCTTCTTGACCGCGCGGGGTACACGGACTCGTACTGCAGCTCGCGGACGGTGCCGGTCGTTTGGTGATCCTGGAAGAGGGTGAGTTCTCCGGCAGCGCTGCCGTACCCTCAGGCCGGTCACCAGTGCCGACAACGTGCGACACAGTGGGAGACACGGTACAACTGGCTGTCGTATAAGGATAGGAGAGGGTGAACATGGGTCAGGGAGCTTCTCTATGTAGTTGGTCTCCCGACCGCTATGCGATGCGCCGCGCGTGTATGCGAGTTGGTGCGAAGAGGCTCCTGCCTCAAGTTGGTGGCGGGAATGACTCCTGGACCGATCGCCGAACGCGTGTCGGCCCCACCACCGTTTCGCGCGAGGCGGTTCCAGCGTGTTCTCGCTCCCTTTGCCGACCAGGCCAGCCCCCATGAGACGGGGCCAATGCAGATTCCCGATCGAGCCTCACGGAGATCGCGAAATGGAGGCAAGTGCCATCCGAATGTGGGTCCACTTCTCGTTCCTGAAGCCACTCAAGACCTGGGCAGGCCCGGCCGAGCTATCCCTCCGGGCAGGGAACGGTGTGTAGGTTCTTCTTTCCTCATCCGCGAAGTGCTGTGGGAAGTCAGCACGTCCCAGTAGCCAGGGCGGAGCTTTTCACGCCATCTTCACGTGTTCGAAGGCGGTCGCGGAAACAATTCCGGCCCTCCCTCGCGTTCTCGATCTTCGAGCGGAGGAGGGGAAGGTGTCGGGCCTGAAGCTGTTCCACACGACGAAGGGCGGCGTGACGGAGGTCGCGCCGCGTCTTGCTGAGGCCGAGGCGGATGTGCAGGCACTCATAGAGGCGCACATGGAGACGATGCTGGGGGTGCGGTTCCTGGCGAGCGAGTACAGCACCGGCCCCTTGCACAGAGGCCGAATCGACTCGCTCGGCCTCGACGAGAACGGCGCCCCTGTGATCGTCGAGTTTACCGACCGCAGGTAGTCCTGCCCGTGATGTCCGTCTGGGACTGTGACCAGCACGTCCCAGGCTTGTTTACCGACCTTGTCCGGGGCGTCTGTCATGTTCTGGAGTCGGTACGGAGGACGAGTGGCACGGCACGTGGTGGTCGGGGACTTGCGGGTCCAGCGGATCGAGCGGAAGGACGGGTGGCGGTCGTGGACGATCGTGTGGCCCGAAGGTGCGGTGCACACGGAGGCGGACCGGTTCCTGCGTCTGCATGATGGTTCGGGTACGCAGAGGACGTACGCGTATCTGCTGGTGGACCATCTGCGGTGGCTGGAGCGGGAGTGCCTGGCCTTCACCGAGGTCCAACTGCGGGATCTGGAACGGTACATGGGCATCATCGGTGCCGAGGTCCGCATGCCGCTCGGCGAGCCGTGGCGGGTCGGTAAGCGCCCCTATGGCCGCTCCGCGTTGTCGATCGCGGCAGCTTGTCTGAAGGGCTTCTACCTGCATCAGTCCGCCCTCGGTATCAACGGCGAGCTCGGCAAGAGGCTCGATAAGTCGCGGCTGCCGTCGCGGGTGGACCGGCGGCGTTCGTTTCTCGGGCATGTGAAGTCGTCGCTGCCCACCAACGCATTGGCGCCGAAGGGGCCGCGCCGCCGGCATCCGAAGATGCTTCCGGACGGCGCTCGGGAGAGGCTGCTGGAGACGGTGAACTCCGCCCGGGACCGGCTGGTGGTCACCTGGCTCGCCGACGGCGGGCTTCGCATCGGCGAGCTCTGCGGACTTCATCTGGTCGACCTGCACTTGCGGGAGAACGCGGCCTGTGGCGAGTGCCGCGCCCCTCACCTGCATGTCTGCCACCGGCCTGGCAACCCGAACTGCGCTGAGGCCAAGAGTAAGCAGCCCTGGCGGGTCGAGCACGGCATCGTGACCGGTGGGCTGATCAAGCGGGTCAGCCCGGCGATGGTGCATACCTACTTCGAGTACGTCACCACCGAGTACCCGCGCGGAGCCGGGCACGGCATGCTCCTGGTCCAACTGCACGGCGCTGATACCGGACAGCCGTGGGCGCCGGTCGGGGCCCGGCGGATGCTCGGACGGGCCGGGAAGCGTGCCGGGCTCGGGGTCGTGAAACCCCATGCCTTCCGGCACTCGTTTACTTCCGCGGTTCTTGACGCTGCCGACGGCAACACGTTGATCGCCCGCGACGCCGGCGGCTGGGCGTCGGCCGCGATGGTGGATGAGGTCTACGGACACGTCGATGTACACGACCCGGTCTTCGATGCCGCCCTGCGCACGGTCTGGGGTGAGACGAAGTGACGGCGCCGTCGCTGCTGCCGCAGGAGGATGCCCGCACGCGACGGGACCGGCTGGAGGTGCTCACCGCGCTGGTCAACGGGCCCGAGTTCGACCAGGCGCTGCGCGGCGGGGTGCTGAAGATCCCGCCGATGCACCTGGTCTTTCCGTGGAGCTGCACGGTCGTCGACTGCGCGCGGCCCCGCTGGCGGCGCTACGCGATGTGCTCGGTGCACGCCGGGCAGTGGCAGGAGGCGGAGGCGCGCGGGATGAGCCGGGCTCAGTTCCTGCAGATGGCGGAGCCGCTGTCGGCCACGGAGATGCCGGAGGCGATGATGTGCCGGATCTGCCCGCAGCGTCCGGCGTTCAGCCTGCAGCTGGTGCTGTGCTTCCGGCACCGCAACCGGTGGCTGAGCCACCTGAAGCGGCACCCCGGCGGGGGCGAGGAGGAGTTCGAGCGGTGGCTGGCCGACCAGCCGGCGCTGCCGGGCTACGGTGAGTGCCGCGCGGACGTGTGCGACGAACTGGCCGCCTCGCCGCTGGGGTTGTGCGGTGCGCACGAGCGCGGCTACATCCGGGCCGGGCGGCCAGGCGGGGCGAAGCTGCCGAAGAACTTCTTCGCCACCTACGAGCGCCGTGATCGCCCTGTCCCGGTGACCTGCGAGGACGAAGTCGCCTTCCGCGCCTGGTGCCGCGCGCAGCTGCCGGTGCACCGCACCGGAACGGTCAACCTGCGCGGGCTGCGGCCCTTGCTGCGGGCGGAGTTGCAGTGGGGCGTGTATGTCCATGGCCTGCAGCCCGTCGCCGTGTGGCATCTGACGTGGGTGCAGTCGCTCGCGGACGAGTGCCAGCGCCGCGACGTGGAATCCCTGGCCGGCCTGGATGCGTCCGTCTTCCACCGCGACTACCACCAGCGCATGGTCCAGGAGATACAACAGGCCCTGCGGAAGATCTACTTCACCCCCTCCGACACCCGGAATGCTGGCTACATCGAGACCGAGCACTTCGGGGTCCGCTTCCCCCACCGCTCCAGCTACATCGACCTGACCTGCATCACCCAGCGGTGGCTGCGCGACCTCTTGTGGGACCACATCGCCGACGTGCTGCGCTCACCCACCTGCCCGCGCAGCGCCCAGCCGGTGGACTTCGTGCGCCGCGCCGGCGCCGAACTGTCCGCGTTCTTGGAAGCCGAGGCGCCCGGCGGCGGCCACGACCCATCCGTGCTGCGCGGCGAGCACGTCCACCGCTTCGTCGCAGACCTGCGCAACCGCGAACGCCTCGGCCTGGCCTTCCGCGGACAGGCCCGCCTGGACGGCAAAAGGGCGAAAGTCACCGAGAACTCGCGCCGGATGGTGTTCAACTACGGCCGGTCTCTTCTGCGCGGCGCGCTGGACAGCGGCAGTGCCGAGCAGATTGGCCTGGACCGCGCCTTCATCGCCGCCATGCCGGTCGGCGGCCCGGGCACCCCCCGCAGCCGCAACCCCTTCCCCGACGAAGTCGCCCGCGCGCTTGCCGACGAGGCCAACCTGCGGCAGCTCGCCGACGGCTACGACCGTCACGACCGGGGCCTGCGGGATGTGTGGGAGACCATCATCGTCACTGGCCGGCGCGCCGGCGAGGTCATCCAGCTCCGGCTGGACTGCGTCGGCCGCTACGGCGGGCTGCCTCTGCTCTGGCACGACCAGACCAAGGTCGGCAACCTGAACGCGGCCGTCCGCATCCCCGACCATCTCCTGGACCGGCTCGAAGAACGCCGCCGCAAGACCCTGGCCCACTTCGCCGATCGGCACGCCGGCCGCCCGCCCACTGCTGCCGAGCGCGCCCACCTGGCGCTGTTCCCCACCGACATCCTCAACCCCGACGGCCGCCGCGCCCTGTCCTACACCTGGTTCCACACCGGCTTCCGCACCTGGATCGCCGACCTCGACCTCGGCGGTCACTACGTCGCCCACCAGGCCCGGCACACGCTGGCCACCCGACTGCTACGGCACGGCGCGACCCTGACTCACATCCGCCGCTACCTCGGCCACGTCTCCGACCGCATGGCCGAGCACTACGTCCACCTGACCCAGTCGGACCTGGACAACGTCCTCCAACACGTGTGGGTCGCCGGCCCCGGCACCGCTCACCCCGGCGAACTCCTCACCAGCGACACCACCCCGCTCACCCACGAGCAGGCCCAGGCCCTGGCCATCGACCTCTCTCGCCGCAGCACCCCCGCCGAGGGTGGATTCTGCACGTTCCAGCCCGTCGTCAACGGCGGCACCTGCCCCTGGAACCTCGACTGCCACAACTGCGACAAGTTCGTCCTCTCTGGCGCCGACCTCCTCTACTGGCGGCGCAAGCGCGAGCAGTGGCGGCTGCTGGCCGAGCGCGCCCCCGACGACACCACCGCCGACTACCTCCACCGCTACTTCGAGCCCACTGCCCGTGCCATCGACGGCCTGGAAAAGGCCCTGGCCGGCCTCGGCCTCCTCGACGACGCCCTCGCCCTGGACCTGCGCAAACCCCAGGACTACTTCCACCGCGTGTGGTCCACCGCCTTCCGGGCCGCCGACCTCGCCGACGCTGGCGTTGAGGAGAAGAGCGAGTACAGCGATACGTGCTCAGCCGAGGACACCGGCCCCGAACAGGATGTCGCATGACCACCGCCCACGCACCGCGCACGACCGCGGCCCTGGCGGCCCGTCGCCAGAAGACCGGTGCCGCCCTTCAGCGCGTTCACGACGCCATCGCTCGATTGCGGCGTGAGAAGGCCCAGGTCAGCGTCGTCGCCGTCGCCCGCCGCGCGGACGTCTCGCGCACCTTCCTCTATGACAACCCCGATGCCCGGGCCGCCATCGCTTCGGCAATGACGGAGGCCGGCGAACGACGATCGGGGATGCTCGTGGAAAAGGACGACGAACGCGAGGCAACCTGGCGCGAACGCGCGCTGAACGCAGAGGATGGTCTCAAGGCCGCCCACGCCGAAATCCGCACCCAGCGCACCAGCATCGGCGAACTTCTCGGCCAGATCCGCGACTTGGAAGCAGAGTGGACCGAGGCGGCCATCCAGCGGATCACCACAGAGAACACCACCCTCAAGCAACGGGTCCGGCAGCTCACCGCCGACAACCGCCACCTCGACGAACGCCTCCAGGCCGCCCGTTCCAACCTCCGCTTCCAGGACCGCCGCATCGCAGACCTCGAAGCCCGGCTCGCCGCACCAGGGGCAGGGGCAGGGGCAGGAACATGATCCTGCCCCGCTGAACAAGGCTTCGGGGAACAATGGAGCAGCCGTTCGGACGGACGGCTGCTCCATTGTTCCCCGAAGCCGACGAAGGACTACACATTGACCATGCAGTTCCCGGATCCCGGGCACGTCATCGAGACCGAGATCCGGATCAAGGCCCGAAGGATCCTCAAAGCCATGTCCGCCGATGCCCTCGCGGTGTGGGAAGAGGCCATGGAAGAGATCAAGGAAGATGCACTGGGCGAAGGCATTGTGTTGTCCACCCAGGCATTCAAAGGAAAGTTCGACACCGACGACGAAGTCTGGCTCGGCCCCCGGGAGCTGAACCTTGACCGGTACATGTGCGAAGAGGGCCTGGGCGTGCTGACGATGGTCGAGTACGCCATCGCAGGAACCGTCACGCGGTGCGAGGTGGTCACGTGCCGTCAGTTCGGTGATGTGGTCCACCGCATGGTCGTCGGGGAAATCGTAGTGGGCGGCACGCTCACCAATCCCAGCCGTCCGGCGATCCCCCAAGAACGGCTGGAACTGCCCTAAAAGCAAATACAGTTCAACGGAGCAGATTACCTTCGTGACCGATGGGGGTGCCTATCGGAGAACAACGGAAGGCACCTCCCTCACCCTTGTCACGCGGATTCCGCCTCCGCTGCGGCCCGGCGGGCCAGTCGGTGCGCTTCGGGAAGGGCTTCGGGCGTCGTCAGAGGAAGACGCACCGCATGGGCATTGTCGGCTTGGACGTTGCGCGCGGCAGCAAAGCGACAGCCGTCCGCGGCGTGGCCGGGAAGACGGAAGTCCAGGTACGTACGGTCCGGACGTACGTAGCAGTAAGCCCCCACCCTGCGCGGCCCCGGAACGTACAGCTTCACATAGCTGGTCTTCTCAGTGCCGAGTTCGGCGACGGCACCGTGATCGCGAACTTCCGTTTCTACGAACGAGATGAAGAGGTCGGCGTGCTGGGAGGGGGCACGCGTGCGCAGCAGGGTGAGCACGTCGCGATCCAGTACAGGTTCGGTCCGCACCTCTGCCGCCTGCGAAGTGCTGTGCAGACTGAAATCGGCCCCGTGAGCGGCCAACGCATCAATCAGCGCGGGCAGTTCCTCGGGGCTCGCGTGAATGCTCACCTTGATCATCTGAATCGGCTCCTTCATCTCGTACGGGTACCTTGCGGCAGCCAACCGAGAGCAGCATAGGGGAAGCAGATGGCCAACTGTCAACAGTTCACCGACTGCTGTTCGTTTACTCTTCGGGTTCGCGGCAGCTGCGATCGTCAGGGTTGTCTGTCCTGTCCGATATCGCGGCATGTGTGCACCGTTTTGCGGCCAGGCGGGCGGAGCCGCCATTCGACAGGCCGTGACTCCGGTCGCTCACGCTTCGACGGCACACGCTTGCGGTTCAGTGCCACGGAGTAGCCGCTCTGATGGACGGGCCCTCCCCGGAGAGGCCCCGGACGGGGTACGGCAACGACCCAGACTCGGCGTCACGGGCATGTAGTCTATGTATCGTCGCAGTTCAGAGTCGGTATCCAAGCTCCTGCGGTCGGTAAAATCGAGTACAAGCGCGGGACTGACGCGGGCCTCATCAACCAGGGACTGTTCTATCTGTCCTGGCTGATGGATCACCGTGCCGAGTTCGGGTACCTGGTCCGCGACCGGCTCGGGGCGACGGCCGCAGCCCAGGTGCTGTGGAGCGCTCCCAGGCTGATCTGCGTGGCGGGCGACTTCACCCGCTACGACGTGCACGCTGTGCGCGAGCACCGGAGGTCGATCGACCTGGTCCGCTACCGACTCTTCGGCAGTGACCTGCTCGGGTTTGAGGTGGTGGCGTCCGTGAGTGACGGTATGCAGGTAGGCCGTCGGATGCGTCGACAGGCCGCGGCACGGGCGGCAGTCGACGTCCAGGGCGCGTCGATGGTCGAGCTGGCCAACGCGGTCGACGAGGTGCTGCTCGGTCTCGGAGACGGTGTCAACCGCATCGAGCGCAAGCAGTACCGGGCGTATCAGCGTCTGCGGAACTTCGCCTGCGTGTGCCTTCCTCAGCGGAAGAAGCTCCTGGTCTACCTGAAGGTCGACCCGAAGCACGTTGACCTCGTTCCCGGGTTCACGCGGGACGTGTCCGGTCTCGGCCACCACGGGACGGGTGATCTGGAGGTGCAGCTCCGCACGCCGTGGGACGTGGAGCGAGCGCAGGATCTGTTTCGCGCGAGCTACGCGGCGGCACCCTGGTCATGACCGTCAGAGGTGGGCTCTGTGGTCGTCGGGTGTCCCTTTCGATGTATGGCAGGTTGCGGCGGTGGACTACCAATGGTGCGGCGCAGTCCCGGATTCGGTAACCGGGACTCCGCCGCTAGCCGGCGTGCTGGGCCCAGGTACGACGGTAAGACTCCTGCGCTTGCTGGCACGGGAGGTGTACCGCCGGAGGACCTGACCGCCGTGCTACTGGACGGCGCCCGCCTCGGGAAACATGCCAACGTGTAGCTGTTCACAAGGGCAGCGCTGTGGAGTATCGCGGGCCTGCGCTGATGCGGGCAGGTCAGCGGTGGTGTGCCGCCGGATTCCGCTGGGGCGGATTGGGCGGGAGTGCGGCGGCGATGTTCGCGGTGGGTGCTGCCGTGCCGGAAACGGAGCGGCGGGTGCCCATTCCGTGAGCGAGTTCCTCGCTGAGGTCGGCGAGAAGGCCGGCGGGGGTATCGGCAGTGGCGTTGATGGCCCAGACGGGACGGTCGATGGTCGGGCCGGCCCAGAGGGTCCAGGCCGGGAGAAGCACGTCGGAGCCTGGCGCAGCGAAGGTGTCGAAGGCGATGCCGGCGTCGCCTGATGGCGTCTGCCAGTGCAGGTACCGTCCGGGCGCGGTCTGCTGCCAGCCCGCGTCGATGAGGGGGCGGGACACCTGGGCGATCATCCTCGGGGTGACGGGGCTTCCAACGGCTGTGTCCCAGGCGCCTCCGGCAGCTAGGACGGTCAGCAGGGTGTTGAGAACGGGCGCGGGGGTGGTGGCGGCGACGGTCATCTGCCACAGGAGGCCGCTGACCGGTGTTTCGTACGCGGCGATGGTCCACTTCGGGTCACGGGATTGGGCGTCGTGGTCGAAGAGGGCGCGCAGGGTGAGCGATTCATGGTTGGCGATGGTCGTGTTGTCGTCCCAGGTTCTGTACTTCTCCCAGTCGCCGTTGTTGTCGAGGAAGGTGTTGAAGGCGGCTTCGTGGTCGCCGGGGTCGGCGGCGTAGGCAGGTACTCGCTCGGCCACCGGTGCGACGGTATCGGTCGGGGCCGTGTCGGGTGGGACGAGGCCGGTGCGGGCGTGGGCGGTGTGGCGTTCGGTGTCGGTCATGGGGGCGGGGCCGGGGCGTACGTCCTTGCCGTGAGCCTGTTCGAAGGCGGTGAGGGCTTGGGCCGGGGAGACGAAGGCGTGAGTTATGCGACGCAGGTGGTTCTCGCCGTGTAGGAGGACGCTCTTGCCGGTGTCACGGTAGGTGCCGACGGCCACGGTGTCCCAGCCGTCCTCGGCGTGGGCGTGGGCATGGATGACGAGCCGGCCGTCGCGGATGGCGTCGTGGATCTTCTGGGCCTGGTCGGAGCATTCGCGGATCTCGTCACGGCTGAGGCGGGACGCGGGGTAGTTGACCCACGTCCACTCCTCGTCGATGGATCCCCGCAGGTCGGCGGTGATCTCGGTGGTGATGCCTTCGGCGTACAGGGCGTGGGTGGCCTTCTCGGCCCAGTACGGCTCCTCGCGGTCGATCCGGGCCAGGACCATGGTGCGTTCGTCGAGAGAGTCGAAGCCGTGAGCGGCCAGCAGTGCCTGGGCGGTGCGGTGGCGGCTGCCAGTCAGGCGTGCGACGACCGCGGTGGGATGGGCGGGATGGACGCCTAGGAGGACCTGGGCGTCGAGGCGGACCGGGGCGTCGGGAGAGGTGCTGGTCATGGAGGGTGGGCTCGTTTCGGGTGAGCCCGACCGCGGACGGCCGGGCCCGGTCATGGGGTCATCGGTGGACGTGCGGGCGGAGTAGTGCGGGCTGGGGTGGAGGGCCGGTCGCGCGGGGCGGTTGCCTGCGGTGTGCCGGCTGGCTTTCGGCGGGCACGGCCTGGGGCGCGGTGGCGCGCATCCAGCGGGTACGCAGGGAGCCCAGGTCAGCCAGGGCGCGTCGGCTGCCGGTGACGAGCTGGTGAGGGGTGTTGGCCAGGTCGTCGGTGTACGCGGTGATCCGTGCGGCGACCGTATGGGCGCGGGCGAGGAGAGCGCGCTGAAGGATCTTCTCGCCCCAGTACTCGGGTGAGCCGGCGGGCGTGGAAACCAGGGCCATCAGGTCTTTGGGAGTGAGGGTGCCGGTGAGCAGTCCGCGGTGCTGGGCTTCGCCGAGGACGGTGATGGGGTCGACCATGCCGCCGCGGTGGACCAGTGCGGTGATGGACTGCCAGAGCGCGGCGTGCAGCGGCAGCAGGAAGTCTGCCTCGGTCAGCCACCTCATCTGGCGGACCTCCGCTGGGTAGGCGGTGGCGGTTGCCAGGAGGAGGCGCTCTTCGTCGAGGTCCTCCTCGCCGGCCTGCCGTGGGACATCCGGAGGGAGCGTCGTGCGGGGGAAGGAGCCGGGGTGCGGGGCGAACTGTTCGGCGAGGGAGTCCAGGACGCGGCTGATGTCGTCGGCCATGCCGAGCGTCGCGGTGGCCGGGTTGGGCAGGCCCGGGTCGCTCGCGGTGGACGCGAGGCGTTCGGCATGGGCGCGCAGGATCCGGCGGGCGTTGTCGGCGCGGATCATCCTGGCGTACGCCGTCGCGTGCTTCGACTGCGGGCAGAACTGGATGAGGGCGTGAAGGTAGGAGGCGTTCAGGCCGGGAGCGTGCGGACGTGCGTGCTCCAGCACGGCGTTGAGCCAGGCGGTGTCCTGGGCGTGGTTAGCCGGGTCGGGCGGCGGGAGCGTGCGGATCGCGGTGAACAGCGCGGCATGGGTGTGGCTGTCGAAGTGCTGGGCGATCAGCGGCTCGGTGTCGGACAGGCGGGCGGGTTCGAGGAGGAGGGCGCCGAGCAGGGCCTGCTCGGCGTAGTGGACAGGGTTCGGCGCCGGCACGCGGTCGTTGCCGTCGTCCTCGTCGGGTTCGGAGGTGTGGGGCATCAGGCGGCGAGGGTGAAGTCGTCGGGGTTGAAGGGCTTGCCCAGGTGCGGGGCGAGGAGGTGGGCGGCAAGGCGCGGGGGTACGGCGTTGCCGATCTGCGAGAAGGTTCGGCCCTTGTTGCCCTGCCACGGATAGTCGGCGGGGAAGCTCTGCAGCACGCCGGCCTCCCGTGCAGTGATCTTGATTGGGGCCAGTGCCGCTCGCTGCTCGTTGTCCGGAACACCGGAGGCGTGGTCCGGGATCCAGACGCATTCGTTGGCCCGGTGACCGAAGAACAGCGTGCCGGCGGGCTCGTCGGCCCGGCGCACGGTCGCGTTGGTCTGGTTGTTGCTGCGCAGTGACCACGACCAGCGGTGCTCCTCAGCGGTGAACGTGGGCGCCGGAGCACCTGCGGGGCGGTCCTCACCGGGCCGGGCGGCCCAGCCGGGGTCCTCCCCGTTGGAGGCCAGGACGAGTTCTGCGTCGGGGTGGGGCGTCCAGGTGCCGCGGTCGCGGGCGTCGGTCAGCGTCTTGCGGGAGCCGGAGGGGAAGGGTTCGGGGCCGCCTCCTGGTCCGCCGCCCGCGCACACGGTGGGCACGGGACGGTCGGTGGCGCCCCAGCCCAGAGCTTCGGCCATGGACACCCAGCGGGCTCGGCCGGGCCCGAACAGCGACTCGGGTTCGGCGGATTGTGCGTGGGTGGGCGGCGGGGGCTCGGCGGTGCGGGTGCGGGAGGCGAGCAGGAGCGCCCGCTTCCTCGTCTGGGGGACGCCGTAGTCGGCGGCGTTGAGAATGCCGGTCCACACGGAGAATCCCCAGGTCCGCAGGATCGCCGCGTACTGCCGCCACAAGGGCAGGACGTCGGGGACTTCCTCCATGAGCACCCACTCGGGCTCGCCCACCAGGTGGAGGGCGTGCAGGTAGCGCATGGGCTCGGCAGCGAGGAGCGAGCGTGCGTCCGCGCACGCGCCGAGCAGCTGCTCACGGGTGTCGCGTCCGGCGGCGAGATCGGCGACGGCCTGGTGGACGAGGGGCTGGTCGATCAGACCGAGGCGCTTGCCCGCCATGCTCCATGCCTGACACGGAGGGGAGGCGATCAGTCCGAGGATCCTGCCCGAGAAGATCCATGCCGGGTAGACGGCGACATCGGTCCGGATCGTCAACTGCCCGGCCCGGGCACGGGTCTTGCATGCCCACTCGTCCCACTCCAGGCCGACATCCCGCGCGCCGAGGACGGTGAGCGCGTGGCTCCAGCCGCCGGGCCCGGCGAACAGGTCGAGGATGATCCGCCTCAAGAAGCCAGCCCGAAGTCGTCCTGCACCGGCTCGGTTTCACCCCGGCAGGCCCAGGGAGAACAGCCGTCGGCCACGCCGTCCTCCAGCTCCTCGGCCGCGGCGACCGGGTCGTCGAGCTCCTGCTGACGCGCTGCCCATTCGGCGGCCGTGACGTGGTCAATGGGGGCCCGGCTGAGCGGTACGCGGGAGCGGTGCAGGAACGCCTGCCCGAGCAGACGGTTCCCGGAGGCGTTGGCGCGGGCGTTGCCCTGGCGGATGGCCGTGTCGAAAGCGACCACGTCCGCCCATTCCTCAGGGCTGGTGTCCCGGATATTTCGCCACTGCTGATTTCCGTGAAATGGACAGCCCAAGCAACTCGATTTTGGCGTATCGGCCAGGCCGATGGAGGTAAGGTAACGGACGCAGTCCGCGCGCGACCAGTTAAGATCGATGAGCGGGTGCCGATTGCGCATGTACTGGACGTCGGAATCCTTGGCTCGATGGAATTCATCGGTCGAGATGCCGACCCACTGCTCGACGAAGACATCCTTCGGGATGCGCAGCGGGTAAGGGTAACCGAGAAGTTCCCGGACTTTCTTCTTGATCGGTTTGATCTTGTATTCCCCGGTGCACTGGCGCTTGGTCATCCCAGGTCTGCCGTCCTTGTTGAGGATATAGAGCGGCATGGATGCGAAACGGTGTTCCGGGTCGAGTGCGTCCGCGCGAATGTTTCCGGAGGTAACGCGCAAGACCGGTATCCCCGCCGGTTCGGCTATCTCCTTCTCCAGGCGTTCGAGATGATCGTAGACGGCCTTCGGTTCCCATCCTGTGTCGGCGAATATGGCGTAGTCGACCTTGGGGAGAATTCCATGGGCTGACAGGGCGAGCATCGCGCTGGATTGAATTCCGGCGCCAAGCGAGATCGATCTGAATTCGGGGGTGTTGGGAATGGTGCGTCCTTGTAATGGGCGGAGGTGCGGTGAAGTGGCGACGGCGGTCCGGGCGGCGGTGAGCGCCGGCCGCGGAGCGGATCAACAGTCCGGGGCTGGCGGAAACCCGGCTGCCGTGCTGCTTCCCGTTGGCGCGGGGAGCTCCGGACCGGGTCCTCGGGCACGGACGGCGTCACCGGCGTGGGCCCTGCGCCACGATGGTCTGGGGCGCGGTGGCTGTTGTGGCCGGTGGCGTGGCCTGGGGGCGCGGCTGTTTCAGGGCCCGGTGTCCGTCCTCGGTAACGGTGATCTTCTGGCCGTGGTAGAGCAGCGGGGTGCTGGTGTCGGCGGTGACGAGTCCGCGTTTGCGCAGGGCCTCGTAGGTGGCGATGGAGACGCGGGTGCCGTCGTCGGTGGCGACGCGGGTGACACCCGCGCGTCGTGCGTTCTCATACAGATGTCCGCCGTCCCGAAGGGCTTCGAGGGCGGCGTACTGGCTGCGCGTGAGTGCGAGGCGGTGGTGACCGGTCGTCTGCTGCGTGGATGCCGCCTTGTGGCCCGGCGAGGAGGCCAGCTTGTCGGTGATGCTGTGGGCGAGGTAGTGGCACCCGGTCGCGCTCAGGTCGAGCTGATGTGCGGCATCTTGAAGGTGTGAGGCCATGCGCGGAAGCGCCTCGGTATGCCGTGCGGCGCGTGACGACGCGTCGTCGGCCGGGTAGCCGGAGAACGGCGCGCCCTCGTACGGGTTGGCCATCAGGGCGTTGGCGAGGTCGTTGGCAGCGAGCGAGGAGCTGTAGACGACCGAGGCCAGCAGCTCCAGGCCGGATCGGCTGCCGGCGAGGGCGGTGTAGGTGCTGTGGTCGAGGGCGGTCAGGTGCGCCAGGGCGGCGGCGGTGAGGTTCTGCGTCTGCACCAGGAAGGGGCTGATGCGGCGCAGGGCGTCCGTGCCGGGGGTGTAGGACACGTCGCGGACGCGTGCGTAGAGCTCTTCGAAGTCTCCCGCCAGCTGGCGGAGTTGACGGACCTGTTCGTTCAGATCGAGCGGGGGCGTGGAGATGAGATGGCTCCTGGAGGCAGGTGGTTCAGCGGCTTCGGGTGGCTGCCCGGCTGGCGGTGGGGATCGTGCGGGGCGTCGTGCCGGGGGCGGTGCGGGGGCCCGTCAGGGGCAGTCCGATGACGGCGGCGAGGGCTGTCACGCCTGCGGAGGTGAGGCGCACGCGGTCCTGGGGTGGCCCGCCGTGGTAGGCACCCGGAGCGGAGCCCGGGCTCCGCTCGGCAAGATCCTTCGACTCCAGGGCCCGCAGCGTGCTCATGAGGACCTTGGGCTCGCGGGAGCGCGTGAACTCCCGTCCCAGGGAGCTGCTGGCCACGACATGACCGCAGGCGATCTGCTCCAGGGCCGTGCGCTGGGTCGCCGTGAGCTGCTCCTCAGATGGGATGGCGGATGACGAGCGGCGTCGTTGTGTCTCGCAGGAGAGACTCGCGGCGCAGCCGACCGCGGCGGCGGGAGCCAGGGCGGTCAGTTCACGCGCCTCCTGGAGGCCCAGGTCGGCTGACGCGGCGCTGAGCAGGGCCAGCTGCTTCAACCGCACAACGGTCTCCGTCAACTCCGTACTTGCGTAGAGCCGTTCGTCCTGGATCGCTTTGATGGTGGTGCGGGTGGCGGACGCCAGGCGCTGGCTGGAGGCGACGTGATCCTGCTGCTCGGGTCGGGCCGCGGGGTCCAGGAGGAGATCGAGGGCGTCGTTGTGCCGGGTGTACTGGTCGGCGAGGTGGAGCAGCCGCTCGACGGGGGTCCGCGGTGGCGGTACGTCGAACAGCAGGGATTCCGCAGGCACCATGGTCATGAGAGGCGCCGTACGGCCGGGGCCGACGCGGCCACGGCGATGGTCGTGTTCGCAGACGCGCAGCGATGGGGCACCCCGAGGCAGGCGCGGGCCGCTGCCAGGGCCTGCCTGGCGTCGTCGACGTGGACACGCAGCTGGCCGTGGTGGTCGATCGCGTCGACCTGCTGCTGGAGCGTGCCTTGAGCGCCGGGCCGGGCGAGGATGGCGAGAGGGGCAAGCGCCAGGGTGTAGTGGGCGATGGCCCGGCCCAGGTGCCCGGTCGTCTGCCCCAGGGCCTTTGCCGAAAAGAGGCCCGAGGCGTTCGGAACGAGCTGGTACTCGATGTCGCCGGCCATGCGAACGGCCAGATGGCATAGCAGGCCGATGTGCCGGGTGGCGGTGACCAGTCCGTCTCCGTCACCAGTGATGCGATGGTCGCGCAGGTCGGCGATGACGGCATCCACGGCATCGTGCGCCTTCATGGCGTTCAGATCGACTGGTTCGTGGGTGTGAATGGGCGCCTCCGGGGCGGGGACGAGAGAGGAAGGGAGGGGCGCGGGGTGATGAGCCGGTCTCGAAATGCTGGCGCGGTCACCGGGAGGGCGGGCCGACTGGCCTGCCTGGTGAGCCGGGGCGGACCGCGGTGACCTGTGCCTGTGGTGCCGTCGGCGTGTGTGGGAGGGCGGAAGCGAGCCAGGTCAGCAGGCTGGTGCGACCGGTCTTGGTGAGATGAAGGCGCCAGCTGGTGAAACTCGGGTGGGTGACCTCGCGGCGGACGAGGCCCCGGGATTCGAGGGAGTTGGTCGTGGCCCGGGTGACGTGCAGGTTTCCCTCGCAGAAGACATAGGTGTGGCTGGCCTGCTGGGACAGGTAGACGGTGCCGAGGGAGACCTCGCGCAGCACGGCGTACTGCAGAGGGGAGAGCCGCCCGGCCGGCGCTGTGACGGTGGTGGCCTTGTCGGCGGGCGGCAGGACGGAGGCCAGCGCCTCGACGGCGTGGGTGCACACGGCTGGCACCTGGGCGAGCAGGCTGCCAGCGGCGTGCAGGGGCTTGCTAGCCGCAGCGACGAGTCGGCGGTCCCGGCCCGGCCCGTCGGCTTCCGGCTGAAGCCGGCGGCCGTGGGTGACGAGTCCGGCGACGATCTGCTCGGAGGCGAGTTCGACGTGGTGAACAGCGGTGACAAGCCGCGACGTCGTCTCGCGGACCTCCCGGTGCGTGTGGGACAGGACCTGGCACGTGCCGGCCCAGGGGCGCAGTCCGGAGGCGATCGCATCGGCTGTGTCCGCGAGTTCCCCGAGCACGCGTAGCTTCAGGGGGAGACCGGCGTCGAAGGCGCTCCGCAGATCATCACGCAGCGCCACGGTCTTGCTGCCGAGGTCGAACAGGTCACCGTGCATGCCTCGGACGGGAGTTGTCACGCGGCCGTCCCGAAGTCATCTTGCTGCGGTGCGTGCTTGGCTACGGCGCGCGTGGTGATGGCCTTCGACGCGCGGGCGGAGGCGGCGGACAACTGGTCAGCGCCGGGCTCCAGATACCAGGGGCGCAGATCGAGCATGGCGGCCCGCAGGCCGGTCGCGAAACACAATGCGGTGCCCTTGGGCAGGGCACGGATCGCGTCCGCGGGCAGAATCCGCTCCTGCCGCATCGACACCGAGGTCGACTTCCCCGACTCGGAGGTGGACGTCGAGGTGGTCTCCACGTCGTGGTCGCCGATCAGACGGGACAGTTTGTCCGCGAAGTCCGGATCGTCGATGCCGGAGCCGATCACCTTGACGGTGGAGGCGGACCACATGGCGTCCATGCCCGCGTCTCCCCAGACTTTCTGGCCCTGGCGGTAGGACTGCAGGATCGTGATCGGGATGATCCCGCGCGAGCCCAAGTGGCTGTACAGATCGGGGAGATCGCTGATTTTGCAGACGTTGGCGGCCTCGTCCAGGATCGCCAGCATGGGCGGGTCGAGGCGCCCGCCGGCGCGTTCGGCCTGGGCGGTCGCGGCGCGCATCACGGAGTCCGCGCACGCCGCGATCAGGGCGGAAGCTCCGCCGCCGCCGTCCTTGGACAGCAGGTAGAGCGTGTCGGCGGAGCCGACGAACGCGGACGGCTGGAACTCGGGAATGTCCTTCTGCGGGGTGACCCAGGCTGCGATCTCGCTGTTCAGGAGGGCTGCGGCGTACTGGCGAGCGGTCTCGTAGATGCCGTCCCGAGTCTCGGGCGGTCCTTCGACGGTTCCCTTGAGCTGGGCGGCGACCGCGGCGAAGCCGTGGTCGCGGAGGATGTCCAGCGGGGTGCGGTCGGCGGGGAACGCGAGCCACTGCATGACGTCCGTGACGGGGCGTTCGTCGAGGGCGACGGCCAGGAAGAGCTGGGAGAGGATGTTGCTGCCGGCCTTGGACCAGAAGTCGCCCTGCTGGCTCGCGTCCACGGACGCGGCGAGGAAGTGTCCGGCCAGGCGGCCGGCGCCGTCCAAGGTTGTGGCGTCGGCGAGCGGGTTCCACCACATCCGGCGCTCGGCATGGGCGATCTGCTGTGGGTCCATCGACCAGACCCGTCCCACGGTGGCGCGGGCGTCGAGGGTGGCGGTGTACGCGTCGCCGGCTGCCTTGTTGGAGGTCAGCAAGACCGCGCCGGGGGCCGCCAGGATGGAGGGGATCGCCAGGGAGGTGGTCTTGCCGGAGCGCGGTGCCATGATCGCGACGGCGACGTCCTCGTATCCCATCCGGACCTCGTGGCGGGTGCCTTGTAGGTTGCCGAGCAGGATGCCGGTATCGGCCGGGTCGATGTGCTTGGCGGTCTTCAGGCTCGGCCGAAGCGAACGCGCCTTGGCGGTGATCGCCTTGGCCATCAGCGGCTCGATGTCCTTCGGCTTCGCCAGGGCGGCGACCTTCTTCCGCCCGCCGCCGGCGGTCTTGTGCCGGGACCAGACGACAGCGGCGGTCAGCGCGAGAGCGGTGATTGTGGTGACGGGGATGATGCGAGTGGCCCAGAGCAGGGACGTTTCCCCGGCCCGGGGCCACAGCTGAGCCGGATGGAGCAGGGCCTGGACTGGCTGGTACGGCGCCCAGGGCGCGGAGACGGTGATCCGGGCGGTGAGGTTGCCGCACAGCCAGGCAAGGTTGGACAGGGGGACGGCGACGGCGAGGGCGCCGAGGAGCACCTTGAAGGCGAGGTCGTAGCCGTCGCTGCTGGAGGCGGGCGAGGTGTTGGTCACGGGCAGGGTCCAGGGAGGGGAGGGCGTGAGGCCGAGTCAGCGCGTACGGCGCGTTGGGGGCTCGGATCGGTGCGGTGGCACGGATGGGGCCGGACGGGCCCGGCGGGCGGCCAGGTCCTGGACGCGCTGTTCCAGCGGATCCAGCCCGGTGTCCGAGTGCGGCGGTGCGGAGACGGTCTGCAGGTGGGGGCGCACGAAGAGGGGAATCGCGGCCGGATCGCGGCGCAGCGGTGTGACCTCGGTGAGGGCGCGTGTGAGGGCGGAGACCAGGGGCAGCGGAGTGTCACCGCCGAGGTGGGCGCGCCAGATCACCGTGTCCGAGTCGTTGGGTAGCGTCGTGGTGATGAACCAGCTGCCCGGCCAGGGCCCGTGGTCGGCGCGCTCGACCCGCAGGAGGCCGTCGGGGGACGACGCCGTGAGATCGGAGTGCTCCAGCCAGTCGGCCGCGTACAGGATCTCGAAGGGGTCGCTCGCCGGTACCTGCGTGGGGGCCGTGAGAGTGTCGGTGAACACGGCGAGGATCTCCACCGGGACGCGGGCTGTGAACCGTGCGTACCAAGCGGGGTGTTCGCCGGTGGCGGCGTGGAGGATCGTCCACCACGGCTCGTCGGGGTCCGGGTACAGGCTCAGCTCGGCCTGCTGGTCGCGGCGGATGAGGTGGACGTACGGGGACAGCGGCATGTGGTCGTAGCGCCATCCGTCGGCCTGGTGGAGGGCTGCTGTGATCCAGCGCGGGTCCCCGCCGCCGGCCAGGCAGGGCGGGGAGACGAGGACCTCGTCGGCCGCGTCGTGCGGCAGGAAACGCATCCGCCTCACCGCCGGGCCACGGTCGCCGAGCTTGCGGACACCGTCGGCGCGGGCTGGGGCGCGACGGCGTCCAGGCGGGGCGGGGCGGCTTGGGCGGCGGCGTGGATGGCGAGGATCGCCGGGGTGTGCAGGGCGAGTTCGTTCAGCGCGTGCCATGCCTCGGCGTTGCGGGCGTCGACCAGGTCGTCGTATGCCGCTGTCCCCGGCCCAGCACCCGGCGGCAGGCTGTCGAGGTGGGTGCTCCAGTCGGCTTCGACGGCGTCGAGTTGGTCGAGGGCGTCGTCGGCCGCGGTCAGATGCCACGGCCAGGCCGGCTGGATGGTACGGGCGGGAAGATGCTGGAGCTGGACGGCGGCGGTGGAGAGCAGGTCGCGGGCGAAGGGGCGGATCTGCGCGGCAGCCTCCCAGGTCTCGGCGTCACGCCGGGCCGCACGGTGTCCGTAGGGGTCTTCGTCGTGGGGCCAGCCGTCGGGGTCGGTGTGCTGGTCGGAGTAGGTGTCCCAGGTGTCCAGGATCTGTTCGCTGGTGCGCACGAAAGCGGTGAGCTGGTTGAGGCGCTGGTGATGGAGGACGCTCGGGCAGGAAGGCGGGGCGGTCAGGGAGGGGTATTCCTTGCTCATCGGGGGCGTGCTGCGGTCGGCACTGAGGCCGGGGTGGGGGCGGCTGAGGAGGGGGCGGTATCCGGGCGTCGGCGTCGGGTGGCGCGGGTGAGGGCCTGGATGTTCTTGATGCGCTGCTGGTGGGCGTCGGCGACGACACTGCCGGTGCGGTGGGTCCGCTCGTGCTGGACGCCGAACGGCCAGCCGTGCTGGCCCCAACCGCGCAGCAGGGGTTCGGCGCTGGTCAGGGCGGTGACGAAACCGGCGACGGCGTGCGCGGGCGTGTGCTGGTCGAGCCAGCCGTCCCATACCGCAGGGCCGTCGAGGGCGCTCTCGCCGACGGCGGCGGGGTACTTCTTCGTGCGGATGCGCCAGGTGAAGGAGGCGAACTCGATGTCGTCGGGTCGGCTGTATTCGACGACCGCCCGCCGATCCGGTGAAAGGGCTTCGTGCCCAGTGCCGTTCTCGCTCTGGGTGACGCACCAGCCGGCCTCGCGGAAGAGGTCCCACGGGTCGGGTGCGTCGGCGGGGGCGGGAGTGAGGAGTGTGTCGGTGAGTCCGGCCAGGATCTCGGCCGGGATCTGCCGGCTGAACGAGGCGGACCAGGTCGTCGATTCCGGCGGCTTGGCGGTCAGGTGCCACCAGCGGCTCGACGTGAACTGGCTGGCCACCTCCAGCCGGGCTGACAGGTCCGGGCTGGTGAGCTGGGTCTCCGGACAGGCCGGGTCGGAGGTGACGCTCCATCCGGCGGCGAGCAGGGCATGGGTGATGTGGCGGGCATCGCCGGCACCAGCGAGATACCGGGGGCTGGTGACGTGAAGGAAGTGCGACTCGTGATCGCGCCGGAAGGCGGTGAGCTGCCGCTCGGTCACCGGCACGCGCTCACGCCTGCCTGCGGGTTGCGGGCCGTACGACGCGGGCCCTGCCCGAGCGCGGGCTGCGTGTCGTCGAGCGTGCGAGCGGTTGGGCGACGGCTGTGGCGGTACTACGGCGGGAGCGCACGCGTCCGTTCACGGCCGTTTCCCCAGGGGGCGTCGGCGGGCTGGGGGTCGAGGAGGCGAGCATCAACGTCCTTGCATGAAACGGGTGGTGAGACAGTTCGGCGGGGCGCTCCGCCCGGCTAGCGGCGCTTCCTGCGAGGTGACGGCCCTGGTGGCGCGGTCCGGCCGGGCGGGTGCGGCATTGAGCGCTGGGCCACCTCGAGCCGCTGCCGGTGCATCTGCCGGAGCTGCTCTGGCGAGACGGCGCTCCGAGTTGCGGTGCGGTGGAAAGCGGCGCTGGGCTCTTGGCCCTCGTCGCGCAGCAGCGGTGCGGGGTCCGTCAACGCGGTGACGAAGCCCGCGATGGCCGCCGGGGGTGCTTCCTCGTCGATCGACGCGCCCCACAGCCACCGACGATCAGCAAAGACTTCCGCCTTCCAGCGCCACTCAGGTGTGTCGGAGGCGACGGAGTTCGGCACCACGGCCAGCATGGCTGTCTCGTCGGGCGACAGCGCATACATCTCGGGTCCCTGGCGGAGCAGAGACCAACCCCGGCCAGCCGCCAGGTGCCACAGATCCCCGAGGGGGACGAGTGCGTGGCTGGTGACGGCGTCCGTGAACCCGGCGATGATCTCGACAGGGGTGTGGCCGCCGAACTGGGCGGACCACTCCCGCCGTTCGGCGGGATGGACGCGCCACCAGGCCGCGCGCGGCTCGGGCGCGGTGGGCTCCAGGGTCAGATGGAGCTGCCGGTCGGGGCTCTCCAGCAGGACGTGCGGATAGCCGGGCACCGAGTGGTTGCTCCAGCTGGCGGCGAGCAGATACTCGGTCACATGCCGGGGATCGCCGCCGCCGGCCAGGTGCCGTGGCGTGACCTCGTCCAGCCACCGGATGCGGTTGTACTGGTGAACGGTGGGGCCATTGACGCGGGAGTAGAAACGTTCGTGGCTCACCGGGCCCGGCCCGACTGCCCGGCGTACGGGCGCGCGCCGGGCGGGGTGCGGGACCGGTTGGTGGCGAAGGAGTGGCGGGCCCACGTGGCCGCCCTGGCGGCGGTGATCCTCGCCTGCTGCCACGCGCCGAGCTGGGACAGCAGGACGGACACCGAGGTGGTTCGGATCCGTTGGGAGGGCGGAACGCGGCCCAGGGGCCGCATCACGGGCTCCGGGGCCGCGAGCGCGGCGCTGAACGCCTGCACCAGATGCATCGGCGTGGTCGGCGTGAACAACGCCTCCCATACCCGGCCGTGTTCGTTACGCGCACCGGCCCACCAGTGCGCCTGCCCGGGGCCGGACTGGTGGAAGCGGACGAAGGCGCCGCCGTCCGGGCTGCGGGCGGTGAAGTGCCGGCCGCGCTCGGTCTCCCAGCCCTGCTCCAGCAGGGGCTGCCACACGTTGGGGGCGTGCGCCGTGCGTTCGGTGGACAGGGCGTCGGTGAGACCGGCGATGATCTCGACGGGCGTGTGCCGGCCGAAGGTGGCGTGCCATGCTTCCTGGCGCGCGGTCTGCTTCCCGCGGATGGTCCAGCCGCCGGGCTGGGTGAACGGGTCGTATCCGATGCGCACGGACTTGTCCGGGCTGTCGAAGACGACCGGTCCGCCGGTCTTGGACTTGTCCTTCCAGCCGGAGGCGCGCAGGTACTCGGTGATGTGGCGCAGGTCGCCGCCGCCGGCGAGATGGCGGGGCTCGACGAGGTAGAACTGCTGGGCCTGCTGGCCTACGGCCCCCCAGCCGGTCCACTGCTGCTTCTTGTTCAGCGGCTCCTCCTGACAACCATGGCGGAGGGGACGGGCTTCGCGGGCGTGGTACCGGCGGTGGCGGAGGGTGCCCCGAATTGCTTGAGGGTGTCGGCGTGCCCGTCGAGTTCCGTGCTGATGTGCCCCAGTTCGTTGGCGGAGCGGCCCATCGCGAGCCATACCTCGGGAGGGAGCGTGCCGCAGTACGCCTGACCTTGGGCGAAGCGGGATCCGGTGGCGATCAGGTCGGTCACCAGGGCCAGGACGCCGTCGTCGTAGGCGAGGACCTTGACTAGGATCTCGGCCGCTTGGCGCGGGGCGGCCTGGGCGAGATGGCCGTCCAGGGTCTTGAGCAGGTCGGCGATGTGCTCGGCGAGGCGTACGGGGTGGGATGAAGGGTCGGTCATGGGCCTCCTGAACGGGCCGGTGCGGACTGCTAGTTGTGGTGGCGGATGCGGTAGCTGTCGATGAGAAGGTCCATGTCCCGGCGGCGGGTTTCGTCGAGGGCGGCCTCGGGGTGCCCGCCGGCCAGCAGGCTGTTGCGGGTGCCTGGGCTGGGAGTGACCGCGCGCAGGTAGCGGCGGAAGAGGACTACGGCCAGGCGGGGTGGACGCTCAGAGGTGATGGGCGCGGGAGTGCGACGTGGTGTGAGAGGTACGGAAGGCTCCCGGAGTGAGAGTGACGAGCGGAGCGTGGGGAGGGGCGGTCAGTGCATGCGGGTGGGCCTTATGCGGATGGTCGGGGGCGGCGGCCCGGAGGTCCGTGCGCTGGGAAGACGCTGGCGGCGGGCTTCGGCGATCCGTGCTTCGAGCAGTGCCTGCTCGTCGTCCCAGCCGAAGGTGGTCGGGGTACGGCGCGTGTAGGGCCCGCAGCGGTACATCGGTATCCCGATGGCCATCCGCGGCAGCGGGTCTCGGCAGGCGAGGCTGTCGGTAAAGGCGGCGACGAGCCGGGGCGGGGTGTGGGCGGTGAAGGCGGCGGTCCACCAGGTGTGTCCGTCGACCGTGCAGGCCGAGTGCCAGGCGTGTGGCGACGGGTCGGCCGCGTTCTCCTGGGCGAAGCGGACCAGGCCATCCGGTGACACCGCCGTGGGCGCGGCGGCCTCGGCGTCCGTGGTCCAGCCGGCCGTGTGCAAGGGACCGAGGATGTCGGCGCGTTGGCCGGTGTGGGGCCGCAGCATGGTCTCCACGAGCGCGGTGACGTACTCGACGGGCAGGTGAGCGCCGAGGGTTGCGGTCCAGTGCCGCCCGGCTGGGCTGGTGGCGTGCAGGTTCCAGGTCCAGGCGCCCCGGCGGTCGTGGCCGACGTGCAGGGAGCCGTCGGGGCTGGTCAGGAGGGTGTGGTAGTCGATGGTGGATGCGTCGCGCCAGCCGTGGCCGCGCAGCAGCCATTCGGTCAGGTGGTCCCAGGCGTTGGCGCCGGCAAGGTAGCCGGGCGCCGCCAGGACGTAGGGGGTGGGGAGGGGCACAGGGGGATCGGGTCAGCGGCTGCGCTGCGGGGCTGTCACCGGTGGGTTCGGCGGCACGGTCGCGGCGGTACCGAGGGCGGGCCGGGCGGGCGGATGGCGCAGGACGACGCTGACGCCGAGCTGGGACAGGCGGTGCCCGGCCGTTCGTACGGACGCGGCTTGGTGGGCGGAGTCGTCGCCGGACAGGACGAACACCTCGCGTGCGGTGTCGAGGACGAAGCCGGCCTCGGCCAGGGCCCCGGCGATGTCGTCGCGGCCGGGCCGCTCGACGACGAGCGTGTCGTCCGACCAGGTCATCACCAACGATTCCGGCTCGCCGGACGATGGCACCGTGCGGCGGGCGGCAGTGGCGTGGACCTGGGCGAGGGCCTTGTCGTAGCGGGGCAGCAGGTCGTAGCGGATGTCCTCGGCGGCGCTGAACGGATCGGCGGCCACCACGATGCCGTCGGGCTCGCGGACGCCACGGAAGGCTTCGGCCGGCGCCTCGGCGGGGGCCATGGCTGCGATCAGGTAGCCCTCGCCGGGCCCCGTACGTTCCGCGACGAACAGGCGGGTGCCGTCTTCACGGGTCAGCACGGCGCAGTGGTCCACGGCGCGCCTGGCCAGGGTGTCGGCGACCTCGTTCATGTCCCACACCTGGTCGGTGAGGACGTCGTGGTCGCCTGTGCCGCCGTGGTCCGGGTGATACGTGCTGGTCCAGGCGCCGGGCAGTTCGCTTGCGAGGACGGCGGCGAAGGAGCCGAGGCCGGTGTCGGGCGTGGGGTCGTGCATGGTCTCCTCGGAAGAAGCTAAAGAGGGGTGGGGTCAGCGGCGGCCGTTGGCCGAGCCCGACGCGGCGGGCGCGATGACGGGGCTGGTGGCCGTCCGGGCCGGAAACGGTGTCGATCGTTCCGGGGTAGGCAGGACGGCGGCGGTGGCGTCGAGGTCCTGCTGGATGCCGTGCAGGCGGTGGGCGATCAGCTCCAGTTGGTGTCCGGCGGCCGGGCCATAGGCGTGCGGGAGGCGGCCGAGACGGTGGGCCGTGTGCTCGACGAGACCGCGCACGGTCGCGAGCGGACCGGTGTTCTCGTCGGCGAGCTGCCGCAGCAATCCGCCGAGTTGCGCGGTGGCGTCCACGGCGCCGGGCGTCGCGCCGCTGACCGGTGCGGCGACGCGCTGCGCGAACTGGGTGCTCTGCCCGGGACCCGGGCCGCCGCCCTGGGGCGAGCGAAGCCCGAGTTCGGCCTCGATGCGCCGGCACTCGACGGCCAGGAGCGCGGGCAGCCGGTGGTGGTGCAGGGTCCAGGTGCCGTCCGCGCGGATGAGGTTGGCGAGCAGGTCGAGGCGGCCGGGCTGTGCCTGGACGGCGATCCAGCGGCAGCCCTGGTCACCCGGCCGCTGGATACCCGCTGTGCGGGCGAGCCAGTGGGCGATTTCGGACCACTCCGGACCGGTGAGCACGCGGTCGGCGGGATGCAGACGGATGTCCGCGTGCCAGATGGCGCGACGGTCGTCCTGCGGACTGACCGCGAACGCGTGCCACCTGCTGGGGTCGTCCAGGTGGTCGGCCCACTCGGCGGACGTCCACGTCTTCTGCTCGTCGTCGGGCGTGCAATAGTCCAGCCCCGGCCAGTGGGCGACCACCGTGTACTCGGTCAGTCCCTCGTGGCCGCTGACCGGTCGGCCGAGGGCCTCGGCGAGCGGCTCGGAGGGCATGGAGTCGCGCGGACGGATACGGATGATCATCGGGAGTCGGGCTTCCTGCCCTGAGGGGCGAGTTGGATCAGGTCGAACGCGGCGGTGATCAGGGTGTGTTCGCGCACCAGGTCGGCGTGGACGGCCGGCTGGCCCGGCGGCAGGAGTTCCAGGGCACGCTCGATGGCCGCGTGTGCCTGGGGGTAGTGGCCCAGCGCGCGCAGTGCCGACGCCTTGCGGAACTGCGCGATCGGATCACCGTCGCCGCCGTCGGGCAGCCGGTCCACGAGGGCGAGCAGGGTGTCCGCGCGGCCGGGCAGCAGGCCGCCCAGCCACACCCCGTGCAGCAGGACGTGCAGCGTCTTGGGGTGATCCGGCGTAGCGGCGAGGACCTGCCCCATCACGGCCAGACCGTCCGAGCGGGACTGGCCCAGGCGCGCGAAGGCATACAGCGCCCAGCTGTACGGGTCTGCGTCGAGCACGCTCAACGGCACCTGGTTCAGGAGGGTTTCGATGGAGCGGCACCGGAAGTCGTAGCGCAGGGCGCTCAGGTAGAGGTGCCGGTACGTCCGCGCCACGACCGGGCCTGGGCCGGGTCCGTGGGCGGTGGCGTGCTCGGGGGTGAGCAGGACCAGCGCGCTGGTCCCGGTGGCGCGGGCCTGCCAGGCGACGTCGGCGCACACCTCGGCCGACTCCTGCCAGGTGGCGTCCAGATCACGCAGGGCCTCGGCCAGTCGCACCGGCCACTGGGTTCCGGTGACCGTCTCGTTGGCGATCGACGCCGCGCTCGCCAACGCCGCGGTGCGCTCCGGGGCGCAGGCGGGGGTCATCGTCCGCCTCGGGCGTCGGAGGCGTGCACCACCTGGTTGAGGGGGGTGAGCGCGTACCAGCCGCAGTCGACGGTCCCGTCGGCGCCGGCCAGGCGCGGCAGGAGGTAAGTCCGCAGCGCCTGCTGGTAGATGAGGCAGTCGGGGCAGCGGCGGGAGAGATGGACGAGGTAGCGCGGGTGCGCGGTGACGTAGGTGCGCGCCCCGCCGGCCGAGTCGTACAGCCGCCACCCGTCCTCGTCGGTCGGCGTGTGCCACGAGGGCGTGACGACCCTGTACGCGTCGCCCCACAGGTCGTTGCCGGAGATGCCCTTGAGGATCACGACCTCGTCGCCGGGCCGGAAGTGCTGGTGGGTGATGTCCCGTTCGGGGGTGACGATGTCACCGGGGGCATGGAGAGGACGGGAGACGGCGTCGGGCACAGCAGGATGTTCCTTCCACGAGCAGGCGTAGACAGGCGGTGGGAGGAACAAGACTCCGGAGAATCCCCGGTTTCGGTAACCGGGGATCGTCGGGTATAAGGACCCGTGTCTACCGGAACGGGTTCTCGCTTCCGATGTCGTCGGATGTGGCGGCGTCCAGGAGTTCGGGCAGGTCGGTGGCCTCGGCATCCCTCTGGTCGATCCACCATCCGGCGCGGGTGACGGCGCGGATCGTGTCCTCCAGGACGGCCCAGTCGGCCTCGTCCCAGCTGCCCTCGCTCACGAGCACGCGGTAGGCGGCGGTGACGAGCTGGTGGCGGGAGCGTTCACCCCAGGCCAGTGCCCTCTCGGGTCCTTCGAGCGGCGGCATATCGAACTGCGCGGCCCACTCGGCGGCGACCCGCTGCTCGGCGGCACGCTTGGCGGCCAGCCACTCCTCCTTGCCGGCGCCGTCCTCGTCGCGGGTGGCCTTCCAGCAGTCCGTGCAGTCCCTCTCCGCGAGCCAGCGGGCGAACCCGGCCCGCCGGTCGGCGGGCCGGCCGGACAGATCATGGACGACCTCGTGGCCGCAACGGTGCTCGACAGTCCACTTCAGAGGGACCCCCGGGGAATTCCGTTTGGTGGGCGTTACGTTCGAGGTCGGGCTGCTGGTCTGGGGCTTCAAATGGAGTGCCTTTCGCTGGCGGTTGGGGTGGTGGCCTGCGTCGTTGCGGGGGGGTCGTGCATCAGATGCACGAGTCATGCGGCGGACGGAGGTGGTCTGGAGTGCTTGGCGGTGGTCTCGGGGACGCTTCCGCCTTCTGCGTCGTCTCAGCGTGTCCTGCGGATGGCGTCTGTGGCCGCCGTGGCGATGGCGACGGGAGCGCTGGAGGGCTGGGGCAGGTGCAGCAAGGTGGTCCCCGGCAAGTGGTGGGACCCCGCGGTGAGGGTGAGCTGGAGTACGGCGCAGCCGGCGGTCGTGAGCTGCTTGACGCGGGTGACGGCTTGAGCGGTTTCGTCGCTGCCGTACCGGGCGTCGGTGACGATCACGAGGAGGCGGCCGGCGCCGGGGCGCCTGAGTTCGAGGCCGTGGTCGAGTGCGTCGATGGCGTCGCCGAGGTTGTGGTGGCCGCCGTTGGCATCGAACGTCGTCACGCGCTCTGGTGCTCGGTGGGTGGGTCGGGTCAATGCGGTCAGGTGCATGTCATAGGCGATGGTGGCGGTAAGGGAGTCGGGGCCGGTCAGGGCTGCTGCGCGTGCCACGATCCAGGCAGCGGACGCGACGGGCGCGCAGGCGGCACGCATGGAGCCGGAGACGTCGACGGCGATACCC
>NZ_JBSFVY010000022.1:144475-175105 GCF_053592555.1 Streptomyces sp. NPDC002643 | reverse complement strand
TACCGCCCCGCCCTACTCGACGGCTGCCTCGCAGAAACTGGACTCGCCCTCGGACCCGGATAACTCACTCCGACACCACGAGTTCAAGCTCAGTAGTGTTCCTTATGCTCAATCCCATCCATCTGCATACCTTGCAGGCGGTGCTGCGCACCGGCTCGTTCGCCGACGCGGCCCGTCAGCTCGGTTACACCGGCTCGGCTGTTTCCCAGCAGATGTCCGCGCTCGAACGGCAGGTGCGCGCCCCTCTCTTCGAGCGGGGCGCGCACGGCGTCCGGCCGACAACGACGGCCGAGTTCATCGCTCAGCGGTCCCTGGAGGCGCTGGGCAGTCTGCGGGCTCTGGAGGACGACATCGCGCTGCTGCTCGACGGCGCGGTGGGCCGGCTGCGGCTGGGCAGCTTCCCCACCGCGAGCGAGTGTCTGCTGCCCCGAGCGCTGTCGGCGTTCACCGCCGACCACCCGAGGGTCGACGTGCAACTCGACGAGGGTGAGCCCACCGAGCTGCTGCCGATGATGGAGAGCCACGAGCTGGACGTCGTATTGGTCTACCACTACGGACTGGTGCCCCGGCGCTGGCCGCGGGGCCTGTGCGCTGAGGAACTGCTCACCGAGGATCTGCTGCTGCTCACCCCCACCGGCCATCCGCTGACCGACGGCGGCGACCGGCCGTCGATCGAACTGCTGGCCAAGGAGACCTGGATCACCACCCGGCCCGGCACGTCGGGCGCCTCAATGCTGCGCCGGCTGTGCGCGGTGGCGGGTTTCGAGCCGCTGGTGGCGTACCACAGCAACAACTACGCCGTGCTGCGGGGCCTGGTGGCCGCCGGGCTCGGCGTAGCCGTGGTGCCGGCTCTCGGGTACGTGCCCAGCCCGGGGGTCACCTGCACCCCGCTCGCCCACCCGGACGCCTACCGTCAGGTGGTGGCGCTGCGCTCGCCGGCCGCCACCGAGGGGGTGTGGCGGACCATGCTGGCCGCGCTGCACACCTCCGCCCGCGAAACCGCCGTCGGCGGCATCGGCATCGTCGCCACCTCGGCGACCCCATGACGAAACGGCGGCCGGGCTGGTGGCCCGCCCCGCCCCGTCGCGGTTCGACGAGCCGGCCCGCTACCGAACTCTTGCCCACAACGTAGTTGTCGGACCTACCGCGTAGTTGTCGGACCTACCGCCGGACGGGCGGGAGAGGGCGTCAAAGCTCGATGAGCCTGCCCACGCCCAGCTCCCGGGCGGCGGACAGTACCGCGCCGGCCGCGGTCGCATCCTGCACGCCGATGCCCACCGAGGTGTGGACGGCCAGTTGGCCCGGTTCGGTGCGGCCGGGCCTCGTGCCGACCAGTACCTCGCCGAGGGTCTGGACGGCGCTGTCGGCGAGGCTGCCGTCGGCCAGCGCCGCGGCGACCGGGCCGGCGTGCTCACGGGCGGTCTCCCGATCGTCCACCACGATCACATCGGCCCGCTCCAGCAGGTCTCGCGGGTACTCGAACCGAGTGGCCGCGAACGCCCCGACGCTGATCACCGTGGCACCGGGCGCCGGCCACTCGCTCTCGATGACCGGTGTGGTGCTGGTGGTGCAGAGCGCGATCAGATCGGCCGCGGCGACGGCGTCACGGGCGTCGGTGGCCGCCTCGATCTCGCAGCCGACCTCGTCGCGCAGCCTCGCCACCGCGTCCGCCCGGCGGACGGCGTCGCGGCCCCAGATCCGTACCGACTCCAGGTTGTGGGTGGCGGCGAGCGCGCGCACATGTGCGGAGGCCTGCACGCCGGTGCCGAGCACGCCCAGCCGCCTCGCGCGGGGAGCCAGCGCCTCGGCGGCGACGGCGGAGGCGGCGGCCGTGCGGATCTCGGTGATGCTGGTGCCGTCCATGATGGCGGCCGGCAGCCCGGTCCCGGCGTCCAGCACGGTCACCGCGGCGTTGATCGCGGCCAGCCCGAGCGCGTCATTGCCGGGGTTGAGGCTGCCGAACTTGCTCACCGCCGGACTGTCCGGCCGTGCCCGGGCCGCATAGCAGAACGCGACGGCTCCGTCCGCTCCGTCGAGCAGCAGCCGCGCGGGCAGCACCGCCTCGCCGGAGCCCAGCGCGCGGAACGCCTCCCGCTGGGATCGCACCGCCAGGTCGACGGTGAGGACACGGCGGACGTCGGCCTCGCTGAGCACGAGGATCGGCGGGATGCTCATGAGGATTCCCTACACGTACTCATGAGGACTGACTCCCTACGCGTGCTCATGGGCGCTCCCTACGTGTGCGAGGCGGGCCGGGGCGCGGCGCCGAGCTCGCCGAGCGCCGCCTCCAGCGACGCCTCGCTCTCGGCCCGGTACAGCTCCTCGGGTACGTTGATCTCGCGGCCGATCGCGCCGGAGAGCCAGGCCATGTCGCGCTCGGCGCCGCCCTGTTCGGCGTCCACGCGGCCGCCGCCGCTGAGGTTGGAGGCGAAAATACCGGCGGCCGAGCGGGGCAGGAAGTCCTCGTAGACGATGGGCCGCGGATCCACCCAGCCGCCCGCGATCAGCTCGGCGGCGGACGTGGTGGCCGACGGCGCGTCGGCCGGGCGGTCCTCACGGACGCGGTAGGTGAAGAAGGCCAGCCCCCGCTCGGCGAGTTCGCGCTCGGTGCGCGGCATCCCCTCGCGCCACACCTCGGCGGCGACATCCGGGCGGTCGTCCTGCGGCCGGGCGGCGACGCGCTCGTCCACGGTGGCCACCAGCCGCTCGTACAGATCGCGGCCGGCTGGGGTGAGCGCGATACCGCGTGCCTCGACTTCTCCGAAGCGCACCCGCAGTTCGCCGTCGCGGACGCCGCCGTCCGCCTCGCGGAAGCGGCGCGGCTCCGACAGGGCGCGGAAGGACGTCTGGCGCAGCAGCACGTCGGGGCCCTCCCAGCGCGGCGGACCCTGGATACGGTCGATCATCGCGATGCCGCGGCGGCTCATCTCGGCGTAGAGGTCGTCGATGTCCAGCACGCGCGGGGTGAGGTGGTTGATGTGGGTCGAGGTGACACCGCCGATGTCGGCGGCGACATCGGAGACGCGCTCCAGTTCGGCGTACCAGGCCCGGTCCACTGGCTCCGGGGAGAGCGCGAAGGCGGCGGCCGCGAGGGTGAGGAAACGGTCGGCGTCGGTTTCCTCCAGACCGCCCTTGGCCTCGGCGCGATCGGCGAGGGAGAGGAGTTCGTCGTCGAAGAGGCGGCGGCCGCCGATGAAGGTGCGCAGCCGCTGTGCGAGGTCGTCGTCGAAGAACCTTCGGTCCTCGGGCACCAGCATCGAGGTGAAGACGCGGAACGGGTTGCGGGCCAGCTCGGCCCGGTCGGTGGGCCGGAAGGCCGTGGAGATCACCGGGATCGGCCGCGGGTGGGCGTCGCGCAGGTCGTAGAAGCCGGTGGGGTGCATGCCGAGCGCGCCGAAGATCCGTGCCACCTGGGCCAGTTCGGTGGGACTGCCGACGCGGATGGCGCCGTGCCGCTCGGCGGTGACGCGCTCGATGGTGCCCAGTCGCTGGGCGGCCTCGGGGTCACGCCGCATGACCCGCTGGTTCACCTGGTGCGAGACATCGACCAGCGTGGTGTACGCGGGTACTTCCGTGCCGTAGAGCGTGGACAGGCGCGTCGCGAAGCCGGCCCGCAACTCGGTGGAATCGACAAAGCGCATGGGTTTCACCTTCCGGGGGTGTACTGGCCGCGCAGCCGCATCGCCTCGCGCACCCGCTCCTGGGCGAGGAGCTGGGCGGCGTGGTGCGGCGGTACGTCGTGCCGGGCGCTCTCGGCGAGCACGGTGGCGGCGTTGGCGCGCATCTTGGCGGAGATCATGGGGAAGACGTCGTCGGGGTCGACGGTGAAGGGCGAGTAGCGGGCGTCCATGGAGTGCGCGGCGGCGATGATGCCGCCCGCGTTGGCGATGAAGTCGGGCACCACGGCGATGCCGCGCCGGTGGAGCACGTCGCGCGCCGCGGGGGTGGTGGGCAGGTTGGCGCCCTCGACGACGAGGCGTACGGAGGTGGTGCCGGCCAGGTCCTTGTCGATGACGTCCTCGCGTGCGGCCGGGACGAGGATGTCGGCGTCGGCGGTGAGTACGGCGTCGGTGTCGACGGCGCCGCCGTACTCCAGCACGCAGTCGTCGCCGTGGGCGGCGCGCAGCTCCGCCAGGCGGGGTATGTCCAGCCCGTCGGGGTCGAGGACGGCGCCGCGCGCGGTGGACGCGGCGACCACGACGGCGCCCAGCTCGGTCAGCCGGCGCGCGGTGGCCAGACCGACGGCGCCGAAGCCCTGCAGGGCGACGCGGGCGCCGGCGACGGTCATCCCGAGGCTCTGGGCGGCGGCGTCGGTGGCCTCGGCGACGCCGTAGCCCGTGACGCCCAGCTCGTCGTAGGGCAGGCCGCCGAGCGCGCGCGGCAGACCGACGGCGGCGCCGCGGTCGCCCAGCTCGTCCAGGAAGATCGCCGCGTCGGTCTCGGTGAGGCCCATGTCGAGGCCGAAGACGTACTCGCTGGGCACCTCGTTGGACAGGGCGCGGGCGAAGGCGCGCAGGATGCGTTCCTTGTCCGGGGAGTTCGGGTCACCGAGGATGCCCGCCTTCGCTCCTCCGTGGAAGAGGTCGACGGCGGCCCATTTCCAGGTCATGGCCCGTGCCAGCCGCGCGACTTCGAGCACACGCAGGTCGGAGCTCATCCGCGTGCCGCCCTTGCCCATGCCGCGGGCGGTGTTGTCGAGGACCAGGACTCCCCGCATCCCGGTGCGGCGGTCGGAGACGCAGACCACTTTCTCCGGGCCCCATTCGTCCATGAGGTCGAAAGTGTCGTTCGGCAAGGCTGCACGCTCCTCAGGCGTCGGCGAGAGCCTTCATGATTGCCGTCTCGCACCTGCCGGGACAGGGGATCGAGCACACGGTTGTCGCGGGTGACCATCAGCGATCCTTATGTCCCGGGAGGGCTTGCGCCACCAGGGCTTTCGGCGTGCCGAGGGGGACGGAACGAAGGGGGTCCGGCCGTGGTGTCACCAACGGCCGTCGAGACGCTGACGAGCTGGGCCCGCCGACGGAGCGGGCAGCGCGGCCGGGGCCACCGGTGTGGGCAGGTCGCCGCGGGCGGCGCCGCGCAGCAGCTGGGCCAGGTGGAATCCGGTGCGGTCGCGCAGGTCGGCGGCCTGGGTGCGGCAGGAGAAGCCGTCGGCCAGGAACACCGCGTCCGCGCCGGCCTCGTCCAGGGCGGGCAGCAGCTGCTGCTCGGCGACCGCCACGGACACCTCGTAGTGGCCGCGCTCGACCCCGAAGTTCCCGGCGAGCCCGCAGCAGCCGCCGAGCCGTCGCACCCGCGCGCCCGCGTCGGCGAGCAGCCGGGCCTCGGCGTCCCAGCCACCGACGGCGTGCTGGTGGCAGTGCGGCTGGGCGACCACCTCCAGGCCGGTGAGGTCGGGTGGGGTCCAACCGCTGTCCGCGACAAGCAGTTCGGCGAGGGTGCGCGTCGCCGCGGCCACCCGCCGGGCGGCGTCGGTGCCGAGCAGTTCGACCACGTCGTGCCGGAGCGCGGCGGTGCAGGACGGCTCGATGCCCACCACGGGCACGCCCGCGCGGGCGGCGTCGTCCAGGGCGGCGACCGAGCGGGCGAGGCGGCGTCGGGCCTCGTCCAACTGGCCGGTGGAGATCCAGGTCAGGCCACAGCAGACCTCTTCGCCGGTCAGGGTGGGGGCGTAGCCGGCGTCGACGAGCACGGCGAGGACGTCCTCGGCGACCTCGGGGGCGAAGTGCTCGGTGAAGCTGTCCAGGAAGACGATGACGGGACGGTCGTCACGCGCTCCGTTTGAAGGGCCGTGCCGGGTCGTCGGTTGGCTGCTGCGCCGTCGTGGCTGGTCGCGCAGTTCCCCGCGCCCCTTAAGGGCGCTGGCGGCAGCGCGAGCTGTCATGCGGGCGAAGGGCGGCACACCTCGGCGGGCGTCGACGCCGGCGCCGAACAGCGCGAGGTGCCTCAGGCCCGGCGTCCGCAGGAGGAGATTGACCAGGCGGGGCGCCCGGGCGGCGAGCCTCGCCCACATCGGGAGCCGCCCCAGGGTGTAGTGCGAGCGGGGGCGTGGTCGGCCGCGGTACTTCTGGTGCAGGGCCTCGGCCTTGTACGCGGCCATGTCGATGCCGGTCGGGCAGTCGGAGGCACAGCCCTTGCACCCCAGGCAGAGGTCCAGCGCCTCGGCCACGGCGGGAGAGCGCCAGCCGCCGACGAGTTCGCCATTGAGCATCTCCTGCAGCACATGGGCCCGGCCCCGGGTGGAGTCCTTCTCCTCGCGGGTGGCGGCGTAGGAGGGGCACATCACCGTGCCCGGCCCCTGCGCGACGGAACGGCACTTGCCGACGCCGGTGCAGCGGTGCACGGCCGCGGAGAAGTCGCCGTCGTCGGCGGGGTAGAGCAGGGCGAGCGGCTGCGCGGGCGGCCGGGCCGCCGGCACGCGCAGGTCCGCGTCGAGCGGGCGGGGGTCGACGAGTACACCCGGGTTGAGGATGCCGTCCGGGTCGAACACCGACTTGACCTCGGCGAAGAGACCGAGCACGCGTCGCGAGTACACGCGCGGCAGCAGTTCGCTGCGGGCCCGGCCGTCGCCGTGCTCGCCGGACAGGGTGCCGCCGTGCGCTGCGACCAGGTCGGCGGCATCGGTGAGGAAGCGCCGGAAGGCGGCCGGGCCGTCGGGGCGGTTGAGGGGGAAGTCCAGCCGGACGTGGATACAGCCCTCGCCGAAGTGACCGAAGGGCATGGCGGTCAGGCCGTGCTCGGCCAGCAGTGCGTCGAAGGCGCGCAGATAGCCGCCGAGTTCGGCGGGCGGTACGGCGGCGTCCTCCCACCCAGCCCAGGCGGGGCGGCCGGACGGTGCGCGGCCGGCGAGTCCCCCGCCGTCCTCGCGGATACGCCAGAGCGCGGCCTGCTCGGCCGGGTCGGCGACGACACGGTGCCGCAGCGCGCCGGCGCCGGCCGCCAGCGTCGCGGCACGGTCCAGGAGTTCCGCGCGGTCGTCCCCGGCGAGTTCGACGAAGAGCCAGGCGGCACCGCGCGGCAGGTCGGGGACGGCGGAAGGACCCTTGCGCTCGCGGACCACGTCCACGATGCGCGAGTCGAGCCCTTCGCAGGCGATGGGCCGGTACGGCAGGACGAGGGCGGTGGCCTCGCCCGCGGTGGCGATGTCGGGGTAGCCGAGCGCCACCAGCACACGGTGGGCGGGATCACGGACCAGCCGCACGGTCGCCTCGGTGACGATGCCGAGGGTGCCTTCGCTGCCGACCAGCATGCGGGTGAGATCGAAGCCGTTCTCGGGGAGGAGCTGGTGCAGGGCGTAGCCGGAGATCTGGCGGTGGAACCGGCCGAGTTCGGTGCGGATCGGTTCCAGGGCGCGGGCGACGAGCGCCTTGAGTTCGCGCCGCTGGGTGGGGCAGCCGTCGGCGGTGTGCGGGGTGTCCAGGCGGCTGGTGCGCAGCACTTCGCCGGTGCCGGTGATCACGGTGAGGGCCTCGACGTTCTCCGCGGTGCGGCCGTAGCCGAGGGCCCGGGAGCCGCAGGCGTCGTTGCCGATCATTCCGCCGATGGTGCAGCGGGTGTGGGTGGAGGGGTCGGGGCCGAAGCGCAGCCCGTGCGGGGCGGCGGCGCGCTGCAGCGACGCGTGCACCACACCGGGCCGGACACGGGCGGTACGGGCCTCGGGGTCGACGGCGAGGACCGCGTCGAGGTGGCGGGAGAAGTCCAGTACGAGTCCGGGGCCGATGGCGTTGCCGGCGACGGAGGTGCCGGCGCCCCGGGCGGTGACACCGAGGCCGAGGGCGCGGGCGGCATCGACGGCGGCGGCGACCTCGGCGTCGTCGCGGGGGACGGCGACGGCGGCGGGCAGCACACGGTAGAGGGAGGCGTCGGAGGAGAAGGCGGCGCGGGTGGTGTCGTCGACGCGGACGTCGCGGAGCCCGGCGCGGAGCAGGCGGCGGCGCAGTGCGGCACCGGTGGGATGAGGGAGGGGAGGAGTTCGGGGAGTCACACGTAACATGTTACCTGTGGCCGATCGGCGGCTCCCGCTCCCGTAGGATGACGCCATGCCCGACCCCCTGCGCACCGAGGAACGGATCGGCACCCGCCGTACGCTCACCGACGAGGTCATGGAGAAGGTGCAGCAGATGGTGCGCCGCGGCGAGCTGCGCGCGGGCGAGCTCTACTCGGTGTACCAGTTGGCCGAGGCCCTGGGCATCTCCCGCTCACCGGTACGCGACGGACTGCTGAAGCTGGAGGCGGCCGGCCTGGTCGCCTTCGAACGCAACCGGGGCTTCCGCGTCACCGTGCCCTCCGCCCGGCAGATCGTGGAAATCTTCGCCATCCGCATCGCCCTGGAGCCACCGGCCGCCGCCAGGGTCGCCGCCCGCCGCGACCCGGCGGTGACGGCGCGGCTCCGGCAGACGATGACAGCCATGGAGAAGGCGGCGGCCGCATCGGACGAAGCCTCTTTCTGGGTTCACGACCAGGCCTTCCACGACACGATCCTCACGGCGGCCGGCAACAGCCAGGCGGCCGCCGTCGTCCGCGACCTCCGTGACCGGACCCGCCTCATCGGCCCGGGCACCACCACGGCGGCGCGCTCCCTGCCCGCCGTCGCCGCGGAACACCGTCCGGTGCTCGTCGCCATCGCGGCAGGTGACGGGGAGACGGCCCGCGACGACATGAGGGCCCACCTGGAAGCCACGGGCAGACTCCTCGCGGTTCAGACCGCGGCCGTCCCCGAGAACGACCCGGGCATCGAGGCCCTCTGGAGAGAGATCATCGGATGACGACGGGGCACGCGAACCGGCGCCCTGGCCGTCGGCGGTGACCGGCGTTCGTCCTGCCCGCTCGGCGTGCGGAACCGCCGCGCTCCTCGGCACGAAAAGAGGTGGCGTCCCGCCGGGGCCTGAAGCTAGGGTCTGTCCCGTTCCCTCGGTGGCCGGCCGGCTGCCGTTGCCAGCTGAGCAGGACCAGGAGGTGTGACCGATGGCTGTCGTTGAGATGGGCGCTGCCCGCATCCGGAAGTTCATCCATTCCACCTCCGTGGTCTCCGGCTGACACCCACATTCTTCGATCGCTCAGCGATCGCCGGGGCCACCCTTGTGAAGGGTTTCTCCCTTGAGTTCCTCCGTTTTCACCTCCGCCCTCGCTCCCTACGGTTGGGACGACGCCTGGGCGGCCGCCTTCTCCCCGTACGACGCCGAAGGGCTGCTCGCCGGGCGGGTCGTGCGGGTCGATCGTGGGCAGTGTGATGTCGTCACCGCCGACGGGCTCGTGCGGGCCGACACCGCCTTCGTCACGCCGCACGATCCGCTGCGGGTCGTGTGCACCGGTGACTGGGTCGCCGTCGAGACCGCGGGCGACCCCCGCTACGTACGGACCTGTCTGCCCCGCCGCAGTGCCTTCGTGCGGTCCACGTCCTCCAAGCGGTCCGAGGGGCAGATCCTCGCCGCCAACGTCGACCACGCCGTCATCGCCGTGTCCCTCGCCGCCGAACTCGATCTCGGTCGTGTCGAACGCTTCCTCGCGCTGGCCTGGGAGTCCGGGGCGCAGCCGGTGGTCGTGCTGACCAAGGCCGATCTCGTGCCGGACGCGGTGACGTCGGCGCATCTGGTGGAGGACGTGGAGTCGGTCGCGCCCGGAGTGCCCGTGCTGACCGTCAGCTCCACCCTCGGGGACGGCCTCGACGTCCTCGCCGCCGTCCTCGCCGATGGCACCTCCGTACTGCTCGGCCAGTCCGGCGCGGGCAAGTCGACCCTCGCCAACGCGCTGCTCGGGGAGGACGTCATGGACGTCCAGGCCACGCGCGACGTCGACGGCAAGGGACGGCATACGACCACCACCCGCAACCTCCTCGCCCTGCCCGGTGGCGGGGTGCTCATCGACACCCCCGGGCTGCGGGGCGTCGGGCTCTGGGACGCCGAGAGCGGGGTCGGGCAGGTGTTCGCCGAAATCGAGGAACTGGCGGGTGAGTGCCGGTTCCATGACTGCGCGCATATCGCCGAGCCGGCGTGCGCGGTGCTTGCGGCCGTCGAGTCCGGGGCGCTGTCCGAGCGGCGGTTGGACAGTTATCGCAAGCTCCTCCGCGAGAACCAGCGGATCGTGGCCAAGACCGACGCCCGGCTGCGCGCCGAGATCCGCAAGGAGTGGAAGAGGAAGGGGGCGGAGGGGAAGGCGGCGATGGAGGCGAAGCGCGGGCGCTGGGCCTAGCCGGCCGCCCCTGAACAGCAGGGGCAAGCCCCCTGCTGTTCAGGGCGCGGGGCTGTGACATCAGCGGCTCCGCCGCGGGGCGTGACCAGTTCCCCCACTCAGCCGCAGCCGACGAACCGGTGCCCGGCGGCAGCCCCCCGTGGGGATTCGGGGCGTGAATGGCTCAGTGGTCCTTCTTGGTGATCATGGCGATGAGGTCCTGGGCCGTGTTGGTGTGGGAGGTGATCTCCTGGAGTTCGACGCCTTCGAAGGCGGGGGCCTCCGCGCTGCGGGGGAACATCGCCCGCTCGTACTCGGTGAGCGCGGCCTCGATGTCGTCGGGGTGCGCGGCGAGGGCCTTGCCGAGTTCGGCGCCGTCGAGCATGGCGAGATTGGCGCCTTCGCCGTTGGGGGCCGTGAGGTGCGCGGCGTCGCCGACCAGGGTCACCCCCGGCACCCGCTCCCACCGGTGCCCGGCCGGCAGGGCGTAGTACGGGCGCAGGACCGGCGCGGTGTCGCTCTCGGTGATCAGCGCGGTGAGCTCCGGCGCCCAGCCCTGGAACTCCGCCGCGATCCGCGCGATCGCCGTGGCGGCGTCGCCGAAGTCGATCGCGTCGAACCATTCCAGCGGCTCGGAGAGCGCCGCGTAGGTGTGCAGGGTGCCGCCGCTCTCCCGGTGGGCGAAGATCTCCCTGCCCGGCGAGGGCGCCATCACCATGCCGCCGCCGACCGTCTTCGCCGCGGCCGGGTGCCGGGTGTCCGCGTCGAGGAGATGGGTCTCGACGGCCGACGTGCCGACGTACTCGGGTGTCGCGTCGGAGAGCAGCGGCCGGACCCGTGACCATGCTCCGTCCGCGCCGACCAGCAGGCTCGTGACGACGGTGGTGCCGTCGCCGAACGCCACCTCGTGGCGCCCCTCGCCGAGGGCACGGGCGCCTTCGGCCTTGTTCCCCCACCGGACGGTGCCGGCCGGAAGCGAGTCGATCAGCAACTGACGCAGTTCGCCCCGCATGACCTCGGGACGTCCGCCGGCGCCGTCGTCGGCCTCGTCGAGCAGGACGGTCCCGTCCCGGTCGAGGACCCGCATCGCCTCGCGGCCCTGCAGGACGATGGCACGGAACCCGTCCATCAGACCGGCCGCCTCCAGGGCGAGCTGCCCGTTGTAGTCGTGGATGTCGAGCATCCCGCCCTGCGCGCGTTCCCCCGGGGAGGACTCTGCCTCATGGACCGTGACCGGGATTCCATGGACATGCAGGACGCGGGCCAGCGTGAGTCCGCCGAGTCCGGCGCCGATGATCGTGACGGGAGTGCGCATGGTGACTCCTTGGGGATGGAAGGGATGGAAGGGATGGAAAGGACGACGGGGGTGGAGGTGATCGATCCGTCCGGTGGGCTCCGCCCGGCCGTCACTGGAAACCGGCCGTCACTGGAAAGGTGTCAGCCCCCGCCGACGAGCCACCGACAACCGCCCGACAGCCCTCCGACAGAGAGCCGACTCGCCGACAGAGGGCCGACACCCCGGCAGAGGACGGGCAGAGCGCCGGGCACCCGGCCAGGCGTCATGTCCGATTCCCGCCAGCGGCCCCCTCCGCCCTCGCTGAGACTGGAGGCATGGACGGCGACGACAGCAGGGGCGAAGACAGCAGCTACGAGGCCGTGCGGAGTCGGGACGGGCGGTTCGACGGGGAGTTCTTCTTCGGGGTGGCGACGACGGGGATCTACTGCCGGCCCAGTTGCCCGGCGGTGACGCCCAAGCGGGAGAACGTGCGGTTCTACGCGACGGCCGCCGCCGCTCAGGGCGCCGGATTCCGGGCCTGCAGGCGGTGTCGGCCCGACGCCGTGCCCGGGTCGGCCGAGTGGAATGTGCGCGCCGATGCCGTGGGACGGGCCATGCGGCTCATCGGGGACGGGGTCGTGGACCGGGAGGGCGTCGCCGGGCTCGCCGTGCGGCTGGGCTACAGCGCGCGGCAGGTCCAGCGGCAGCTGACCGCCGAGGTCGGCGCCGGTCCCGTCGCCCTGGCCCGGGCCCAGCGGGCGCACACCGCGCGCGTGCTGCTGCAGACCACCGGGATGCCGGTGACGGAGGTCGCCTTCGCCGCCGGATTCGCCAGCGTGCGGCAGTTCAACGACACCATCCGGGCCGTGTACGCCGACACCCCGACCGGCCTTCGCGCCGCCGCCGGGCGCCGGTCCCGTGAAACGACGACCTCCGGCGCCACCGGCACCCCCCGGCCCACCGGCGTACCCCAGGCTCCCCGGAGCGCCGCCGACCCCACCGCCGACCCCACCGCCGACGACGCCGCCGCCGACCTCGCCCTCGGCATCCCCCTACGCCTCGCCTACCGGGGCCCCTACCAGTCCGGCGCCCTCTTCGACGTCCTCGCCGCCGAAGCCGTCGCCGGGATCGAGGACGTCAGCGGGGAGCCCGGCCGCCGCACCTATCGGCGCACCCTGCGACTGCCGTACGGCACCGGGATCGTCGCGGTCGACGAGCGGCCGGGCGGCGGCGGGCGGGCCGCGACCGTCGCCGAGGGCCGACCCGGCGGCCGGACCCATGACGGTTCTCCCGGCGGCTGGCTCGACGCCCGGGTCCGGCTGACCGACCCCCGGGATCTCACCACCGCCGTACAACGGCTTCGACGGCTGTTCGACCTCGATGCCGATCCGTACGCCGTGGACGAGAGGCTGGGAGGCGACGCACGGCTCGCCCCGCTCGTCGCCGCCCGGCCCGGGCTGCGGGTGCCGGGGGCGGCCGACCCGGAGGAGTTCGCCGTACGGGCGCTCGTCGGGCGTGGCGGGGCCGAGCGGCTCGTGCGTGCCTACGGGAAGGCCCTCGACTCTCCTCATGGGGCGCTCACCCATCTGTTCCCCGAGCCGGCGGCACTCGCCGAGACCGGCGGGCCGCTCGGCGCTCTCGCCGCCGCTCTCGCCGACGGGACCGTACGCCTCGACGTGGGCGCCGATCGGGACGAGGCGCGGTCGGCTCTGCTCGCGCTGCCCGGCATGGACGGCCGTACCGTCGCCGCCATCCGCACCCGAGCCCTCGGCGACCCGGACGTGGCACCGCCGGACGAGGACGTCCCGGACGCGTGGCGGCCCTGGCGTTCGTACGCCCTCCAGCACCTCAGGACAGAAGCGAAGAAATCGGATCAATCAAATCAATCGGACCTAGGAGTCCAGTCGTGAGTACGGAACAGTCCATCTGCTACTTCACCACCGTCGACAGCCCCGTCGGGGAACTGCTTCTCACCGCCGATGCGGCGGGGGCCCTCACCTCACTGTCCGTTCCAGGGCAGCGGGGTGGGCGGGTGCCGTTGGCGGGGTGGCGGCGGGACGCCGGCCCCTTCCGGGAGGCCGAGGCACAGCTCGCCGCCTACTTCGCCGGGGAACTCAAGGAGTTCCGGCTGGAGTTGAGTGCCGACGGGACGGACTTCCGGCGGCGGGTCTGGGACGCGCTCGACGACGTTCCGTACGGGGCGACGACCACGTACGGTGCCATCGCCGCCCGTATCGGTGCGTCCCGGGCCGCCGTTCGGGCCGTCGGGGGTGCCATCGGCGCCAATCCGCTGCTCATCGTGCGGCCTTGCCACCGGGTCATCGGCGCGGACGGGTCACTCACGGGGTACGCCGGTGGGCTGGACCGGAAGCGTCGGCTGCTCGGCCTGGAAGGTGTGCTCCAGGAGCAGGACGTGTGACGCTCCGGCCCAGCCCAGGACAGAGGCCGCGACCGTCACTCGGTGTCGTAGACCCCGATCTCCGTCATCGTCGGCGTGTACACCTCCGACGCGATCCTGCCCGTGAGGGCCACCCGGAGGCGGGTCGTGGTGATATCGCCGAAGCCGGTGACCGTGAGGTCGTGGCCGATGCCGTCGGTGCGGGTGGCGAAGGTGACCCATGTGCCGGTGTCGGGATTCCAGCGCTGGAGGTCGAAGGACTGGACGCGGGGGTTGGTGCCCGAGTCGGTGTACTCGTCGAGGTAGACCTCGTCGAAGGTGGTGGCCGTGCCGAAGTCGATGTCCAGGGTGATCGGGTAGGTGGCGTCGTCGGCGGCGGCCCAGCGGGTGGTGAGGTCGCCGTCGGTGAGCTTGTCGGCGGTCAGGGTGCCGTTCGCGCCGGGGTGGGTGGAACTGGCGGTGGCGGGTCTGCCCAGGGCCAGATTGACGCGGTTGTCGGTCTCCTCCTCGATGGGGTCGTCGTCGACGGGATTGGGGACCCTGGGGCCGATACGGCTCTCGGCCATGCCGATCTCGGGGGCGTCGCCGTAGTAGATGTGGGTGCCGAGGAAGTCCTCGGTGCCGAGGTGGGCGTTGTAGCGGCCGGCGTCGATGAGGGGGGAGTCGTCGCGCAGGGCGAAGTGGGCGGCGGCGGTTCGGATGTTGTCCACGCCCGCCCCGGTCACATAGTCCGCCGGGTCGCCGACGAAACGGGGGTCGAGTCGGGAGCCCTTCGGGTCGGCCGGCTCCTGGGTGGAATGCGTGCCGCCGGACTCGTAGTAGTCGTTGTTGGCGAAAACCGCCTGACGGAGGGCGCCGGTTCGGCGGTACCAGGGCGTCGGGGTGGTCTTCGAGGTGTTGTAGAAGATGTTGTTGAGGAAGTAGACGCGGCTCAGGAATGTCTCGTCGTGGACGTAGTCGAGATCCGCGCCGTCATAGACGAAGGTGTTGTTGGTGAAGTAGGTCGGCGAGTAGTTCGTCGACAGCATGTTCTTCACCAGAACACCGTTGTCGTTGACGCTCAGGTTGTAGCGGGCGATCGAATTCGAGCTGTTGCCCATATAAGCCATCCAGCCCGCCGCGTTGTCGTGCGAATAGTTGAACTGGTACGTGACGTTGAAGTTGGTGTATTCGAGATCCCAGGGCGTGCCGTCGTACTCGTTGTCCGGGCCGCCGTACACCTCGTTGAACTGCATCACGGAGTCGGCGCCCGCCCAGAGATAGAGCGCGCAGGAGACCGCGTCATAGCGCTTCAGAAATCCGTTGACCTCGTTGTACTCGACCGTCATGTTCTTGGTGTTGGCCAGCTGGATGGCACCCTGGCCGATGCTCTCGGCGTAGTTGTGGCCGATATAGACGTCACGGCTGTAGAGATCGCGGGTGCGGACCCACAACTGCTCCCAGCCCTCGTGCCACTTGCCGCTCTCGTCGTACTGCCCGGCGTCCGCGCCGTCGGCCGCGAACCAGTTGAACGCGAACTGCACGGCATGCAGTTCGACATTCTCGAAGGTGTTGTTCTCGATTCGGACGTCCTTGAAGTAATAGCCGCCGGTGCCGTAGTCCTTGTAGCTGCGGCTGCCGAAGACCTGGAAATTCACGGCGCCGTAGTGGATGCGCTGCCAGGTGCTGGGGCCGTCGAGGTTGTGGACGTAGACGTTCGAGATCCGGAAATGGTCCATGATGCTGTCCGCGCCGCTCGCGAGGAGATCGGCATTGATCGACACCATGATTCCGTCACGGACGTACGAACCCGTCTTGATGTCGGTCGCGAAGTCGTCGTCGTTGGAGAGTTCGACGTTGTCGATGTCCCAGTACTGCTGATTGCGCAGCACGATGGAGCCGGTCAGACCGACCGTCGCCGGGTTCTTGGTGCCGTCCGCGCGGAACGGGCTCTGCACCTTGCCGTTCGTCGCGATGTACGGGCGGCGGGCGTTCGGGTCGCCGTACGCGGAGATGGTGATCGGACGGCCCGCGCTGCCCGAGCCCTTCGGCCACAACTGCTGGTCCTGCCACTGCTCACCGGCCTTGAGCAGCACACGGTCGCCCGGCGCGAACGTCGTCGCGTTCGCCTTGGCCAGCGTGCGCCACGCGGTCGCCGGAGAGGTCCCGGCCGCGCTGTCCTGGCCCAGCGTGGCGTCGATGTAGTAGTCCTTGCCGCCGGTCGTGTTCGGCGAGTTGCCCGGCCAAGCCGCCTTGACAGCCTGGGAGTTGGGCGCGGCGGGCTTGCGGTCCGGGGGCGCGGCGGCGTACGCGCCGGGCACCAGCGAGCCGACGAGCAGCGCGGCCAGCAGGGCTACGAGGCCCGCGTACAAAGCCCGCCTGGACCGTTCCAAGGAGCGTGTCAGCGTCCGTACGAATCTTGTGCGGGGCGGTGATCCGGTGCCGAAGCGTCTCATTTCTGCACATCCTCTGCGGTGATGGCGTCCAGCGCCGAGGTGTCGATGTCGATGTCGCCGTTCTCCACCCGGCGCTGGACATACCGGTCGAACTTCTCCTCGACGAGCGACTGCCGAATCCGCTGGGCGTAGTCGGCGAAGGCCTTGTCCTCGTCGACGTCCTTGCCGTCGAGCTCGTAGTAGGTGATCTGGCCGGTGCCCTGGACGGGCGCGGAGATCCCGCCCGGCCGGAGGCCGCCGAGCACCGACATCAGATCCTGTTCGTGGGCGTTCAGACTGGTGGTGCCGCCGCCGTCATGGGTGCCGGTCGTGAGCTTCGCGCCGGGCTCCTCGGCCGCGACCTCCGCCAGCCGCCCGGCCTCGGCCACCCGCCGCCGCAGGCTCTCGGCGAAGCCCGAGGCGCCCTTCGGCACGGGCACCACCAACCGCGTGTACGTGTATGTCGTCGCGTTGGCGCTCCAGGCGTCCCGGTCGGCGTCAAACTCCTTCCGCACCTCGGCGTCGGTCACCCGGAGCGGGGTGCCGGCCTTCGAGCCGAGACGTTTCTCCAGGGCGGTGGTCAACTCCGTGAGCCGGTGGGTGTAGTACTCCTCGGGGGAGAAGTTGGCGACCCCGTAGACCGTCTCGCCTGCGGCGATGGCCTCGGCGCGCGACTCGTTCTCCTTCGTCAGCTCGGCCAGGAAGTCCGCGTGGTCCACCGAGTCGACCAGGCCCTGTTCCTTCGCCAGGACGAGTGTGGTCTTGTCCCGCCAGATCTCGTCCAGCGCGCGGGATTCGAGCGTCTGGAGCGCGGTCTTGTCACCGGCCTTCGCGTTCCAGTCGAAGGCGGCGCTCATCCCGTACTCGTTGCGCAGCTCGTTCCGTACGGTCGGGGCCAATCGCCGCATGTGGAAGAGGAGTTCGTCGCGGGTGACGGGGTGGCCGTCGAGGGAGGCGACCTCGCCGCCGGTGGGGGCGGTGGAACGGTCCAACAGCGTCATCGCGGTCAGCAACAGGGCGACGACCGCGACACCCACGCCGGTGACCAGGACGAGAGCACGCCTCGACGGTCCGCGTGCGGGTGCGGCCGCGGCTGCCGGTTCGCGGGAGACGGCGGCCGCCCTCCTCGCACCAGGTCTGCGTGATGTGGTCCTCTTCATGACGCCACCCCGATCGCCGCCACCCACGCCACCACCGGCGTGTCCCGCGTCTCGGTCACCTCGACCCGTACGGCGTCCACCTCGGCCGCCGGGAACGTCAGAACGCGCTGGTAGCCGACGGCGTTCGCCTCGGCCAGCGTCGTCCACCGGCCGTCCCTGCGGCCCCGTACGACGACGTGCTCGACGCGCTGCCCTTGGGTGATGTCCTCGCCGAGCACCACCGCCTCGACCGCCCTCGGCTCCCCGAACTCGACCGTCATGCAGGGGAGTTGATCGTCGGCGTCCGGCTGCCAGGGCGTACCCCCGCCCCGGGGCCAAGCCGTCGCCGCATCCCCCGGCTCGCCGGACGTCACCGTCACCGCCCCGGCCGCGATCCTCCGCGCCCGGAAGTCCTCGATGCGGCGCCCGAGCCGATCGAGGACCGCCACATCCGCCTCCCGCAGCCGGCCGTCACGGGCGGGCGGGACGTTCAGCAGGAAGCACGAGTTGCCGCCCACCGCGCGCAGATAGATGGTGAACAGCTCGTCCACGGACCGGACTTCACCGTCCTGAGCCGCGTGATGGAACCAGCCGGGCCGGATCGAGGTGTTCACCTCGGCCGGATACCAGACCAGGTCCTCCTCGTGTCCGGCCAGCGCGGCACGGCTGCCCAGGTCGCGTTCGTCGCTGCGGACCAGCCGGGAGAAGGCGCCGTCGTCCGTCTTCTGGGAGCGGTCGGCGGTGCGCTCGGCGTCCCGCAGCGCGCCCGGGACCACGCTCCACTCGTCGGGCCGGGTCTGCCCGGCCTCGTTGCCGCACCAGCGGACATCCGGCCCGCACACGCTGATCACCGCGTCCGGCTGCAGCTCACGCACCACCGCGTAGTAGCGGTCCCAGTCATAGATCTGAACCTTGCCGTTCGGGCCCTCGCCGTTCGCGCCGTCCAGCCAGACGGAGAAGACCGGCCCGTAGCGGGTGAGCAGCTCGGTGAGTTGGGCGACGTAGAAGTCGTCGTAGCCGGTGCCCGAGCCGTACGACGACTCCGTGCGGTCCCAGGGGGAGAGGTACACACCGAAGCGGAGGCCATGGCTGCGGGCCGCCTCCGCGACCTCCGCGACCACGTCACCCCGGCCCTCGCGCCACGGCGACGAGGCCACCGAGTACGTCGTGACGTCGCTCGGCCAGAGGCAGAAGCCGTCGTGGTGCTTGGCGGTGAGGATCACCCCGGTCATCCCGGCGGCCTTGAGCGCCGCGCACCACTGGCCGGCGTCCAGGTCGGGCGGGTCGAACAGTGCCGGGTCGTCGTGGCCCTCGCCCCACTCCCGGTCCGTCATGGTGTTCATGCCGAAGTGGACGAAGCCGTAGAACTCCATGGCCTGCCAGGCGAGTTGACGCTCACTGGGGCGGATCGAGACCAGTGCCGTCGCGCGTCCGGACGCGGCGGGCGTGCTCGCCGGGGCCGTCGGCGGTACGCGGCCGTTCACCGGAACCGCCGGTTGTACGCGGCGAGCAGCGCCAGCAGCCCCGCCAGTCCGGCGAGCATGAGCAGCAGATCGCCCCAGCCGACCGTCGTACGCGCGGTGACGACCAGCGCGACACAGGCCGCCGCGACGAGCGTACGCGCGGCGACCAGCAGCGCCGTACGCGTCGATTCCTTCATGTCCTTCATTGCTGACGTTCCCTTCCACATGGCCCCGGGCCGCTGTCGCCGCGAGCCACTGTCGTTGTGTGGCCCCGGTCAGCCCTTCACCCCGCCGGAGGCCATGCCCTCGATGAGCCGGCGCTGGACGAGCGCGTAGACGATGAGGACCGGGACGATGACGATGACCAGGCCGGCGTAGAGGCGCCCGTAGTCGGCCGCCGCCTTCTGCGCGGTGAACAGGTTCAGCAGCCCGACCTGGAGCGTCTTGCCCTCGCCGGGGAGCAGGGTGAGGGCGATGATGAAGTCGTTCCAGTAGGCGAGGAAGTTGAAGAGGATCACGGTGGTGACCGCCGGGCGGGCCATCGGGAGCATGACGGTCGTCATGATGCGGAGGCGGGACGCGCCGTCGAGGGCCGCGGCCTCCTCGTACTCGACCGGGATCGTCCGGAAGTACGCGGTGAGGAGATAGATCGTGAACGGGATGGACGTGGCCGCGTAGACGAGGGACAGGACGGTCGGGTTGTCGATGAAGAAGCCGCCGGGGAAGACGTCGATGAGCGCGCGGTCCCAGTCGACGAGCATCAGGAAGATCGGTACGACGATGTAGTTGACGTTGACGAACAGGCCGCCCAGCATCGCCAGTTCCACCAGGGCCTTGCCGCGGAACTCGTAGCGGGCGATGACGTAGGCCGCCGGTATGGACACCGCCAGGACGAACACCAGGCCGAGCACGGTCACGAACACCGAGGTCAGGAAGTACTGGCCCATGTGCGCGGTGACGAACGCGTCGACGTAGTTCCGCAGGTGCAGGCCCTTTGGAAGGGTCCAAGGGCTGCCGAAGAACTCGCTCTTGCCCTTCAGCGAGGCGAGCAGCACCCAGGCCACCGGTACGGCGACGGCGAGGGAGAGGGCGATGACCAGGGTGTGGGTGAGCAGCCGGGAGGGGCGGCGGCGGTCGGCGCGTGGGTCGGAGACCGGCGGGCGGGGCGAGTTGATGGTTGTCATGGTGGTGGACGTCCTCAGAACTGGAGGGGCTCACGTCGGGTCGCCCGGCTCACCAGGAGCGATACGAGGAACGAGAACGCGAAGATGACGACACCGATGGCCATGCCGTAGCCGTACGACGAGTTGGTGTACGCCTGCTTGTACATATAGCTGAGCAGGACCTCGGAGGAGCCGTCCGGGCCGCCGCCGGTCATCGCGCGGACCAGGACGAAGCTGAGGTTGACCGCGCTCATCACGAAGAACGTCAGCGTGGTGCGCAGGCTCTGCCAGATCAGTGGGAGCGTGATGGCGAAGAACTGCCGTACGGGGGAGGCGCCGTCGAGGGCGCTCGCCTCGTACAGCTCCTCCGGGATGCTCGCCATGCCCGCCATGTACAGGACCATGTAGTAGCCCAGCGACTGCCAGACCATCGCGATGGCCACCGAGTAGAGCACGACCTTCTGGTCGCCGAGCCAGACCTGTTGCCAGGCGTCGAGGGAGAGCAGTCGGAGGGTGCCGTTGAGGAGGCCGTTCTTCTGGTCGTAGACGGCGGAGAAGATCGCCGCGATGACGACGACCGAGAGCACGTTCGGGATGTAGAGGACGAACCGGTAGACGTTACGGCCGCGCAGTCCCTGCCGGGTCATGATCGCGGCGAGGAACAGGGCCATGCCCATCGTCACGACCGTCACCACGACCAGCAGCGCCACCGTGTTCTGGAAGGCCCGTACGAACTGTTCGTCATCGAGGAGTTGACGGAAGTTGTCGAGTCCGATGAAACGCTCGTCGGGGGAGAAGCCGCTCCAGGTGTAGAGCGACATCCGGAACACGTTCACGGTCGGGACGATCATGAACACGAGGAAGAGGACGAGCGCGGGGAGGAGACAGAGGAGCACGAAGCGGGTGTCGGCGCGGCGTCGGCGCCGGACGGGGGCGGGGGCCGGAGCGGCGGCGGCCCGGGTGCCGTCCGGCGACCTTCCGCCGGACGAACTACCGTCTGCCGACGTACCGTCTGCCGAACTTCCGTCTGCCGGACCCGACTTGGCCACCCGGCCCTCCTGACCCGTATGCGGGGTGGACAGGGCCGTCACCTCAGTCGCCCGCCTTGCGCAGCTTCTCGCTGGCGTCGTTCAGCGCGGACTGCCACTTGCCCTCGGTGGTGTCGCCGCTGACGACGCTGTTGGCGGTGTCGAACAGCGTGGCCTTGATGTCGACGCCGGGGACGGGCGCGGTGCTCGCGAAGCCGCCGACCAGCGCGGAGACCGACGGGTCCTCGTACACCTGGTAGAACTCGGCGTTCTCCCCGGAGAGCGTGCTCGCGATGCCCTCGACGGGCTGGATCGCGTTCGACTTCGCGAAGATCTTCGCCGCCTCGTCGGAGTAGAGGAAGGTGATGAAGTCCTTGGTCGCGTCCTTGTTCTGGGCGGCCGTCGGCACCCACACGGACTCCACCGACGTCGTGATGTACCGCTTGCCGCCCGACTCCACCGCCGGCAGCGGGGTCAGCCCCCACTGGAAGCCGTCCGCGCGCGGAGCGTCCGCCATCTCGCCGACGATCCAGGTGCCGTTCGGCATGAACAGCGCCTTGTTGTCGAGGACCAGCTGCTGGTTCTTGGTGAAGTCCTGCTCGTTGGCGTACCCGACGGTCTCGGGAGCCGTGTAGCTCAGCAACTTGGTGGTGATGTCCAGCGCCTTGCGGGCGTTCGCGCTCTTCCAGACGTCCTTCTTGTACGTCATCACATCGGTGTAGAACCGCTCCCCGCCGACATCCGCCAGCAGCGCGAAGAAGTACGAGTCGAGGTAACCGGCCGTCGGATACGTGAACAGCGGTATGCCCTGCTTCTTGGCCGTCTCGGCCAGCGTGAACATCTCGTCCCAGGTCGCCGGGACCTGCCAGCCCTTCTCCTCGAACAGGCCCTTGTTGTAGAAGAGCCCGGTCGGCGCGTAGTACATCGGCATCAGATACGTCTTGTCCGTGCCGTACGGATTGGTGTTGAGGTTCCCGATGATGCCCTCGGTGAGCTTGTCGCCGACGGTCGTGTCCTCGCCGGGGATCTTCTCCTTGAGGATCGGGGTGAGGTCTTCGAGGGCCTTGTCCTTGATGAGCGTCTCGGTCAGGGCGGCCTTGCGGCCCTGACCCAGGACCACGACATCCGGGTAGCGGCCCGCCTTCATGTTCGGGGTGATCTCGTCCTCGATGCTCTTCGAGATCTGCAACTGGACATCGATGTCGGGGTGCGCGTCCTCGTACGCCTTGACGACCTGCGTGTACATCTCCCGGCCGTAACCGCCTTCGAGCGCGGCGACCTTGAGAACGTTCCCGCCGGAGTCCGAGCCGCCCCCGCCGGCCGAGCAGCCTACGAGCAGTCCGAGCGCCGTGACCGCGGCACCCGCCAGGACCAGCGATCTCCTCATGCTCCGCATATGGGGTCCTTCCCGTGGAACGGGATCGCACGGCAATCCCGGGTTGTTACGGTGGCACCGATAACATGAGGGCTTACGGTGGCATCGAAGAGCGGGGCGGCGCAAGGGCGCGGGTGAGGGTTTTCGGGAAGGTTCGGGTGGTGGCGGGTCGCTCGCGCAGTTCCCCGCGCCCCTGAAAAGCAGGGGCTGCGCCCCGTGCTTTTCGGCCCGCAGGGGCCGTGTCTTTCAGGGGCGCGGGGCTGTATCGATTTGCGGCTCCGCCGCGTGGGCGCGACCAGCCCCCACCCACCCGCACCCGAAAACGCACCCGCCCGGGGTCGAAGGGGCGCAGCCCCTGGGGATGGGACGGGTAGGGGCGGCGGGGGCGAAACCCCCGGCCCGGGGCCCAGGTCAGAACGTCCGCGGCGCCGCCGTGGAGGCACGCACCGAGAGGGCCGCGGTGTTCAACGAGTCGTCCACATCGGCCTCGTCCCCCCGCAGCAACAACGCCACAGCCGCCTCCCCATAGCGATAGAAGTCCTGCCGCACAGTCGTCAGCGGCGGATGACAGTACTCGGCCAGCGCGATGTCGTCGACACTCACGATGGACACATCCTCCGGCACCGCCCGCCCCCGCTCACGCAACGCCCGGATCACCCCGAACGCCATCTCGTCACCGGCCACGAACACCGCCGTGACCTCGGGGATCATCGCCAGGATCTGCCCGTGCCGATACCCCGACTCCGGCGACCAGTCGCCCTCCAGCGGCGGCGGCGCCTCGACGCCGGCCGCCGCCAGGCACTCCTGCCAGCCCTGCCGCCGCCGACGCGCCTCGATCCACTCGTCGGGCCCGGAGATGTGCCACACCTGACGGTGCCCCAGGTCCAGCAGATGCCGGGTGGCGACCCGGCCCGCCTCCCGCTGGTCGATACCGAGCACCCGCGCGCCCGCCGTCCGCGAACCGTCCAGCGTGACGGTCGGGATGTCCCGTGTGATGTCCTCCATCTTCGGCGTCACCGAGATCAGCGGTACGGCGATCACAAAACCGTCGACGCCCTGGTCGGCCAGCTTGGACAGGGCCCGCTCCATCAGCCCGGTGTCCAGCGCCGAGATCGTCGCGATGCTCACCGCGTACCCGGCCGCCCCCGCCGCCGCCTCCACACCGGCGGTCACCGCCGAACGCGAGTAGTACCCGCCCGAGCCCAGCAGCACGAGCCCGATGGTGTGGCTGCGCCCGGAGGACAGGGCGCGGGCCGCGCTGTTGAACCGGTAGCCGACCTGCTCCACGGCGGCCAGCACCCGCCGCCGGGTCTCGGGGGTGACGTTCGGTGAGTCGCGGAGCGCGCGCGAGACCGTCTGCGCCGACACTCCGGCGCTCCGGGCCACGTCGGCCATGCTCGGCTGCCGCCGCGCGGTGCCCTCGATGCCTTCGACGCCCTCGGTGCCCTGGCTCATGGAGCTCCTCTCCGGAGGCGGGTCATGGCACTCCTCTCCGGCGGCCGGGCCCCCTGTCCCGTGGCCGGTCCGCGACGTTCGTGCGTGCGTACGTCCGCCGGTCCATGACGTCCGTACGTTCACCGATCATATCGGTCTTGTTACTCATGGCATCGGTAACATACGCTCGCCGCTGTGACTGAGCCGCCCACGACCCACCTCGCACCGGCCCACACCACCACCGACCCGGCTCCCGGAGCCGCCACGAGCGCGCTCGCCTGGGGCTCGGGCCGCTTCCACCGGCACGGCGTCCCGCACCGCATCCTCTCCGGGGCGCTGCACTACTTCCGTGTCCACCCCGACCTCTGGCGCGACCGCGTCCGCCGTCTCGCCGACCTCGGTCTCAACACCGTCGACACCTACGTCCCGTGGAACTTCCACCAGCCCCACGAGGGCGTCCCGCCCCGCTTCGACGGCTGGCGGGACCTGGAACGCTTCATCCGCGTGGTGGGGGAGGAGGGCCTGGACGTCATCGTCCGCCCCGGCCCGTACATCTGCGCCGAGTGGTCGGGCGGCGGCCTCCCCAGCTGGCTCACCGCCCGCGACGTGGCGGTCCGCAGCTCCGACCCGGCGTTCACCTCGGCCGTCGGCCACTGGTTCGACGAGCTGATCCCCCGGATCGCCGCGCTCCAGACGGCGGAGGGCGGCCCGGTCGTCGCCGTCCAGGTGGAGAACGAGTTCGGCAGCTACGGCGATGACGCGGCCTATCTACGGTGGAACCGCCGGGCGTTGACCGCCCGGGGCATCCGGGAACTGCTCTTCACCGCCGACGGCCCCACCGAGCTGATGCAGGACGGCGGCACCCTCCCCGGCACCCTCGCCGCCGTCACCCTCGGCTCCGGCCCCGTCGCCGCCCGCCGTCTGCTGGCCGCCCGCCGCCCCGAAGAGCCCTTCCTGGTCGCCGAGTTCTGGAACGGCTGGTTCGACCACTGGGGCAAACGGCACCACATCCGGGGGACGGACAGCGCCGTCAACACCCTCCGGGGCATCCTCGCCGACGGCGGCAGCGTCAGCGTCTACATGGCCCACGGAGGCACCAATTTCGGCCTCTGGGCGGGCGCCAACGAGGAGAACGGCCGTCTGCGGCCGATCGTGACGAGCTACGACTCCGACGCGCCCATCGCCGAGGACGGCACCCTCACGGCCAAGTTCCACGCCGTACGGGAGGCGCTGGCCGCCGTACCGGAAGCCGCCCGCGCACGGGGCCCGGTACGGTCGCCCGCGCGCACCCCGAAGCTCCCGCCGGCCCGGCTCCCCCTGACCCACCGTGCCGACCTGCTGCCCGGCCTCCGCGCCGTCCCCGCCCCCACCACGACCGGCCCCCGCCCCGCCACCTTCGAACAACTCGGCCTGGACGCGGGCATGGTCCTGCACACCGCCCATCCCCGCATCCCGGCGGGCGAGCACAAGCTCGTCCTGACCGACGTCCGCGACCGCGCCCTGGTCCACGCCGACGGCGTCCTCCTCGGAGTCGCCGACCCCGACCACCCGGAACTGCCGGTCTACGGCACGGGCGACGTCGTACGGCTGGAGGTGCTGGTCGAGAGCCTGGGCCGGGTGAACTACGGGCCGGGCATCGGCGGCCACAAGGGCCTGCTGGGGCCCGTCCTCGTCGACCGCCGGAGCGTCCAGGGGTGGCACAGCACACCGGTGGCGCTGGGGGAGTGGGGGGAGGGGGAGCTGACGGAGGCGGTGGGTGCCGGAGTGGCGGAGCCCCCGTCGGACGCGTACGGCGGAGGGGCGCACCCCTCGTCGGACGGGCGTACCGTCCCGCGTGCCGGGTTCGCGGTGGCGGCGTTCCACGTCGAGACACCCGCCGACACCTTCCTCGCCCTGCCGGGGTCGGGACGAGGGTTCCTCTGGATCAACGGCTTTCTGCTCGGCCGGTACTGGGACATCGGCCCGCAGCTCACGCTGTACTGCCCGGCGCCGCTGCTGCGCACGGGCGAGAACACGGTGACCGTGCTGGAACTGGAGCGCCTGGGCGACCACTTGGAACTCCGGGACCGGCCGGAGCTGGGGCCGACGGAGGAGTACGTCGAGGAATTCGACTGAGGGCGGAGGAGGAGGGCGGGGCAGGGCGAGTGCGGGGGTGCGTGCTCCCCGGGTTCCCTGACAGGACCTGACACACGGGTCCCCTAGCGTCGACTCGCGCCCGGTTCCGACCGTACGAGCCGGGGGTCCGCGTCCGCGGAAGAGAACCGAACAGGAGCCCGCCCGTGTCCCCCACCGACCCCGTCGGCCGTCTCGCCGTGCTCGAACTTCGCCAGTACACGCTCCGTCCCGGCCGGCGCGACGAACTCATCGAGTTGTTCGACCGGGAGTTCGTCGAACCGCAGGAGGAGACCGGGATGACCGTGCTCGGCCAGTTCCGGGACCTCGACGCCCCGGACCGCTTCGTCTGGCTGCGCGGCTTCCCAGACATGGAGATACGGCAACGGGCCCTGACGGCCTTCTACGGCGGCCCCGTCTGGGCGGAACACGGTCCCCGGGCCAACGCCACGATGCTCGACTCGGACGACGTGCTGCTTCTGCGACCCATGCCGGACGGGAGCGGTGCGGAACCGGAAGGGGAGCGCCTGGGGGCGGCCGGTTGCGAAGGGGGCGGCTTCGCCGTCTCCCCGGCCGCACGCGCCCGGGTCGGTGCCCCGGACCCGGAGCGCTTCGTGGCCGCCACCGTGTGGTCCTTCCCTCCCGGACGACAGGACGGCATCGCCCTGATCCGCGACGGTCTCCTCCCCGCGCTCCGCACCACGGGACCCGGGCCGCTCGCCGCCCTCACCACCGAGACGGCACCCAACACCTTCCCCGGACTGCCGGTCCGCACGGGGGAGAACGTCGCCGTGGTCGTCACCTCGTACTCCGACGAGGCCGCCCACCGACAGCACCTCGCCGACACCGAGGCCCACCCCCTCGTACGGGACGAGATCCTGCCGGGCCTCGAACGGGAGCAGACGGCGGTCCCCCGGACCCTGCGACTGGCCCCCACGGGCCGCTCGCTGCTCCACTGACCTGCCCTGCCCCGGCAGATCTTCCGCCGGCTGTCGTTCGGCTGTTGTTCTGTTCTTGGCTTGACGGGACGGCCACAGCGCGGTGGCGCGGCGGCCTCAGTAATCGATGACCGCTCCCAGCCACGCGCCGACGATCATCAGACAGGCGAGGAGTTCCACGAGGACGCTGGAGCCGCCGGACCGCATGGCCGTGCGGACGGCGGCGACCGCTTCGCCGTGCCGGCCCAGCCGCAGCCGCTCGGAGAGGTAGATCCCGCCGATGAAACCGGGGATCGCACCGATCACCGGTACGAGGACGAAGCCCACGAGCGCGCCCGCCCCCGCGAACACCGCCATCCGAGGGGTCGCTCCGCTCTGCTCCAGGCGCCGGGGAGGCAGGCCCCAGCGGATCGCGTTGGACAGGAGCAGGATCGCCGTGGCGCCGACCAGCACCCACCAGGCGACCGGCCGGGGGTCGTCCAGGGCCCACCACATGACCCCGGCCCAGACGAGCCAGGACCCCGGTACGCCGGGTACCAGCACTCCGCACAGGCCGAACAGCAGGACGACGCCGACCAGGAGGAGTTCCCACGCTCCCATCTGCCCAGGGTGCCGGACGGCGGGACGACGCGCAGGTCAGTGACGGCTCTCGTGAGTTACCCCCGGTCACACAGCGGATTCCCAGGAACATGCCGCACACTCTGGCCGACCGGCCTCCGCGCCCCCAGCGCGCCCCGGTCACCCCGGCGCCGCCGGGCGGTTTCTCCTGTGGGGGGTGGCACCGCCCGGCGGTCTTCCCGGAACCCATTTCCACGCACGGATCGGTCCGCGCCCGATCCGTTTTCGCCGCAGGAACCTTCCGCCCGACGCCCGGTGTCCGACGCCCGGTTTCCGGTGCCTGGGTGACAGTGCTCTCTCGACTCCCTTGCCTCGCATCGGAGTTCGACGTGTAGTCCAACACGCCGAGGCGATCTCGGAACTGCGGGACGATTTTCCGGATGCCCCGTTTTCATACGGCCCCCGAGGTGGACAATTAGGGGCATGAGCCAGCAGGGGGACAGGCCGACCGGTCGCGAGGACGACTGGTGGCGGCAGTTGTACGACGACTCGCAGGGGGACACGGGCCCCTCCGTCGCGGCCGATTCCCTCGACGACCGCTTCGCCTCGGCGGCCCGCACACTCGGTGGCCGGGTGCCGATCCAGCCGGGCGGCCGGGAGATCGGGCCGGGTAGCCGGGAGATCGGGCCGGGTAGCCGGGAGAGCGGGCCGGGCGGCCAGGAGCGCGGGTCGGACAGGGCGGGCGCGGTGGACGCGACCGGCGAGGGGCCGGGTGCTTCGGGTGGCCCCGAGGCCGAGGTCGAGGATGCGTGGCCTGGCGGGTCGGGTGGCTCGGGTATCCAGGACCCGTGGCCGAGCAGGTCGGCTTCCCCGGACATCCAGGATGCGCCGCCTGGCGGGGAGAGCACCGCGGGCGTTCAGGATTCGCTGTCGGGCGGGGACAGCGCCCCAGGCAGTCAGGGTGCGGGGTCTGGCAGGGCGAGCGCCCCAGGCCGGGCGGGAGCTTTGGGCAGGGCGAGCGCATTGGGCGGCCAGGATCAGGATCGGGCTGCCCAGGATCAGGATCGGGCCCGGGATCAGGATGGGGCGCCGGGCAGGGCGGGCATCTCGGACGCTCGGGACACGGAATCGGGTGGATCGGATGCGTCAGCGTCGGCGTCCGGCTCGGTGGGCCCGGAGCGCGGTCTGCCGGGGCCGGAGCGGAGTCCATCGGGGCCGGAGCGGAATCGACCGGGCCCGGCGCGGAACCCATCGGGGCCCGAGCGGAGTCGATCGGGCCCGGCGCTCGGTTCCTCGGGTGGCCTCTCGGACCGGGTGCCTTCCCAATCCCCGGGCGACAGGTCAGGTGGGAGCGCGGGGCCGGGTGGTTCCTACGACTGGGGTGGGCTCGGTGGGCGAGGCGGCCCGGGCGGTCGGCCGGGTGGTCCCCAGGCTCCCGCCCCGGACCCCCGCTCCGGCACCTCCGACGCCCTGAGGCGCAGCGGCCTCACCCCGCAGCCCGCACCCTGGGACACACCACCGACCCAGCCAGGCGGTCCCGTGTCCTTGCCACCGGGCCCGACACCACCGGGTTTCCGAGCGGCCGCCCCCCGCCGCCGTACACCCGAACAGACACCCCCGTCCGACGTGCCGGCCTCGCGGCCCCCGACGGACGCCCCACCGAACGCAACACCGTCTCTCCCGCACGCCCCGTCGAACAGGGCACCTTCACTGCCGGACGCAGGGTCGACCGGGGCACCCTCACTGCCGGACGCAGCGTCGGACATGAAACCGCCGCTCCCGGACGCCCGGTCGGACAGAACACCGTCACTCCCGGGCGCCCCGTCGGACCCGGCCCCGTCACGAGGCGCCCCCTCGCCCCACGAGCGCATCGCGGCGCCACCCGAAGACTCCTCGCCCCCGGCGCCAGCCGCTTCCACCCCCACCGCCAATCCCACCCCCGACCCCACTTCCAACCCCACCCGCAATCCCACCGCCGAACCCTCCGACGGACCCCCGCCCACCCAGCGGGACCTGCCCACGCTCCAGGCGCAGGAGATCACCTTGGTCACCGGTAGCCAGCCGGTGCATGTCGACTACGTCGGGTCGGGGCCGCCCACCTACGACGCCGAGCCGACCGCGTTGCCGTTGGCGGACCCGGATGATCTCGGGGATCTGGTGGCGGACACCGTGCTGGACGGGGCCCGGTACGGAGCGTGCACCCTGCGGGCCGTCTCGCTGCGCGGGGACTCGTCGCGCTATCGGGGCGAGCCACGCCGCGACTCGCTGCTCACCGCCCGTTTCGGTGCCGGTGAGCAGGCCCTTGTCCTCGTCGCGATGGCGACCGGTGTCCGGGCGACCCCGGGCGCGCACCGGGCGGCGGCCGAGGCGTGCCGGTGGATCGGCGGGGCGATCGGGCGCACCCATGCCCGGCTGGTGGAGGACATCAGGTCCGCCCGGCGCGGCGATCTGAAGTCGGGGCTGCACCGGCTCACCGACCGCAGCCTCGGCAGACTGCGCGCCAGCGCCGTCGAACAGGGCCTCGACCCGGAGGAGTACACGGCGAGCCTGCGCTGTCTGCTGCTGCCGGCCGACCCTCGCTGCCGTACGCGGGTGTTCTTCGGCGTCGGCACCGGAGGGCTCTTCCGGTTGCGGGACGGGGAGTGGCAGGACATAGAGCCACGGGTCGCCGACACCTCCGGTGCCCCGGTGGTGGGCTTCGGTTCGTTGCCGCACGAGACGCCCGACGGTGACCGCCTCACCATGGACCTCGGCATCACGACGCCTCCGAGCCCGTACGAGCCCGCCCCGGCACCACCCCGCGAACCCTTCCGCTTCCGGGCGTCGGTGGCCCGCGAGGGCGACGTCCTGCTGCTGTGCAGCGGAGGTCTCGCCGACCCGCTGCGCGGCGAGACCGCCCTCGCCGACCACCTGGCCACCCGCTGGACCGCCCCGGAACCCCCCGGCCTGGCGGCCTTCCTCGCCGACACCCAGATCAGAGTCAAGGGCTACGCGGACGACCGCACAGCGGCAGCCGTCTGGGAGGCCTGACGACACCGCCCCGACACGAAACCCCGGGCCCGGCGGCGTCGACCCGCCACGCGGGCCCGTGCCTGGCGGAGGCGGCTTGTCATGAGATCGCGTGCTGCGCGGCGCGGTCCGGCACGAGGTCTTGTGTTCGAC